>JAZPYP010000020.1:0-7625 GCA_045544255.1 Eubacteriales bacterium
GCACCTTGATTGGCGAAAGTTTGGATGCAAGACAAGGCAAAAAGCGCAGGCACCCTGACGGGTGGCGAGCATTTTTAACGCTGTTTTGCGCCAAAATCTCGCTTTATCAAGGCTATCCTTCCTTACGAAGGGTGCCCCAAAGGCGTTTTTTATTTGTTATTTTTTAAATTTCAGAGCAAAATCAAAGGTAAACTGCTCATCAAGGGTTTGATATTTTTCCAAGAGTTGAGGGCCACAGCTCCCGCTGCCAATACCGCTCATTTTGCCATCGATGCAAAGAATCAAGCGATCCTCTGCTTCAAGCTCATGATTATGTTTCACTTTAGTAAGTTGCTCTTGAGAGAAGCAAGATGCATTGAAAGAAAGAGGTGCATCCAGCGCATCAACCCTTAAAGTGGCCAGGTCGACCCATTCGGTATTATAATGGCTATTGTTCTCCTGAGGCTTGATGAAAGGCTCATACGAATCATAGTCTTCTTCAAAGATGCCAAGATGCTGCGCATGATGCAGATCTTGATAACTGCCGCCGGGGCCATAACCATAATAGCGCCAAGAGGGATTTTCCTCTTTCTTCAAAAAGAACCGCACACCAAAGCGAGGCAGATAGGGCATATCCGGATCGCGGGTTATATCCATATGCGCTTGCAAAGCGCCCTCTCCATCAATCTCATAAACTGCAGTGAATCGAACTGCAGCCTGAAGAAGAATACCTGCGGCGCTCATTTCAACGGTTATAACCGCGCCGGTTTCTGTTTTATCCACCTTTGTTTCATAGGGGCGGAAAATCAGGCGGTCATAGCCGGCCTCCTGCCATTTCAATTTGGTCCTACGATCATTATCGGTGGGGGCGCGCCAAATATTATATTCCATCGGAGAAAGCAGCTGCTCTTCTCCTGCTCTCTTCATAGAGATGAAGGTGCCTGCGCGTTTTGAATAGGTATATTCAAAAGCATCGCCGCCAATGATTACAAAATCATCGTCCTCTTCTACCTTTAGATCCCCTTTTGCAAGAGGAAGAGTCTTCGGTGTAAAGGGAGCAAGTTCCAACTCATCAAAACCAAGAGAGAAGCCAGCTTTAGCCCAAGGGGCATCAGCCTTTTGATAAAGCTCGAAGCGAATCACCGTATGGCCTTTTTCCGGAATCTCCAAAGGAAGGGAAAATTCCTGCTCTGCATGAGGCGCAAGAGCAAGCTCACCAAGGGAGCCTTCCTTGATCTTTTCCCCGTCGCATTCTACCACATAATTGATGGCGCAATAATCTTTAAGATCAGTGAAGTCCATATAATTATGAACAGAGAAGCGATTTTCACCAAGATAAGCAAACCGCGCAGGACGAACCACATTTTTATGCTCTTTCACACCGGGAGAGGGGCGCCGATCAGGATAAACCAATCCATCAACGCAGAAGTTACCATCATGAGGAAATTCGCCATGATCCCCTCCATAGAGGAAGCCCTTGATCCGGCCATCTTCTTGAATCGCGATGGCATGATCGCACCATTCCCAAACAAAGCCGCCGCAGAAATGGGGATATTTATAGATAACCTCCCAATAATCCTCAAGGTCTCCCGGTCCATTGCCCATGGCATGAACATATTCGCAAAGAACGAAAGGCAGTTTTTCGCCGCTTTGATCTTCAGCAGGCTCGATAGCATAGCGGGCTTTTTCAAGATCAATTACATAATCAAGCTCGCAATATGCTTCGCAAGCATCAACAGGGGCATACATTCTGGAATAAAGATCCAAATCGGAATAATCGCCATTTCGACCAACTTCCAAATCTTTGGAGCTCCGGGCGGTGCTTTCATAATGGGTAAGGCGAGAGGGATCACGCTCCTTGAAATAGCGCAGCTCCAGCTCGATACCATGACCAAAGCCCGATTCATTACCTGCAGACCAGATCACAACGCAAGGCCGATTCTTATCACGCTCCACCATCATAATGGCGCGATCCTCAAAGCTCTTAAAATAGAGCTCCATGCGGGGCATGAAATACTTTGCCGGTTGATCGGGGCGCTTATAAAGGTGAACATTGCCATGGCTTTCCTGATCCGCTTCATCAATCAAATAGAAGCCATATTTATCGCAAAGATCATAGAAAACAGGAGCATTGGGATAATGGCTGGTGCGGATCGCATTAAAATTATGCTGCTTCATCAGCATCAGATCCCGAACCATCTCTTCATAAGTTACGGTTGCACCGCCGATGGGAGAACTATCATGGCGGTTAGTACCCTTAAATTTGATAGCAACATTATTGATATAAACAGTGCTATCGACCACTTTGATTTCGCGGAATCCGATTTTTTGAGGAATGATCTCCTCCTCGGTTTCCAAATAAAGGGTATAAAGATATGGATCCTCTGTATTCCAAAAATGAACATTTTCCAAGGAGCATGCGATCTCTTTTTCACTTTCCCCTTCAGCCTTCAAAGCACCGGATGCATCAAAAAGGCTCCATTTAACTTTATTTGTACCGATAAAATTCAAGTCGATCGCCAAATCTGCTTTGGATGCGGAAAATTCGCATTTTGTATGAACAAAGAAATCTCGAATATGGTTCTTGGGGCGGGAAAGCAGGTAAACATCGCGGAAAATGCCGCTGAAGCGGAATTTATCCTGATCTTCAAGATAAGAGCCATCGCACCATTTTAAAACGATAACAACCAAATGATTGGTGCCTTCATGGACATAATTGGTCAGATCAAACTCCTGCGTCATATGAGAAACCTGGGTATAGCCCACAAACTTCCCGTTGACATAGAGATAGAAGCAGCTATCTACACCTTCAAAATTCAAGAAGGTACGCATCTCCCCTGCTCTCACCTCAAAATCCCGCTTATAAACACCGCAAGGGTTCTCAATCGGCACATAGGGAGGATCAAAGGGGAAGGGATAATTGACGTTCGTATACTGAATTTGATCATAGCCCTTCATCTGCCAGCAAGAAGGCACTTCAAGCTTATCATATTCAACAGGATCCCCGGCCTCCCAAGGAGCAGCCTTTAAATCGCGAACACTTTTATAGTATTTAAAATCCCATTCGCCATTTAAAAGTTCAAAGCGCGAAGATGCACTGCGCACACATTCTGCCTGCGCTTCTTCCATGGAAGCGCAAGGAACATAATAGCTACGGTTGGGGCAAGTGCCGAGATGCAGCACGGAAGGATCTTCAAAATAGTTTTTCAAAATCATGGATTTCAGCCTCCTATCTACCCAATAATTTTATCATAATATTACAAAAATGGAAGGTTTTTTTATAAAATAAGCAATTTTCTTATAGAATAACAATAATTTTATATAAAAAGGTGCAGCAAAAACTTTTGCTGCACCCATCATATTTATTCAACGATTACGGTTCCGTCTACCTCCACAGTGATCATTTGGCCATCTTGAACCTCATTAAGAAAATCCTCGCCAAGAGAATCAATTACAGGCATTGAAACCTCATCAAGCCAAACATCTGCTAAAACAGCACCTGCAGCCGCAAGAGAGTCAATAGGCTTTGAAAAAAGCATGCATGCCGGCTGACGCTTCATGGCGCAGGCGCAATATAGCACAAGGCCACCTGTAGTTGAACCAATCGTTTGGGGCAAGCAAAGGGCTTTCCCTACCATTTGCTTGCCATAAAGATCGGGATTATTCTGATCGCCGCAAGTGGCATTTTTATCTCCAAATTGCAATGCCTTTTGGAAGGAGGCCAAAGTATTCAGGCCGCCATGGGAAACCAAAGCTTCTGCCTTTACAGTTCCGGAGGCAATAACTCTTCCTTTATAGGTTTTCATCTTTATTTTCCTCCTTTCGTAATCTGCATTAAGATCTCATCATCGGTATAATACCTTGAGGTTGTATAGGTGCGCAGTTTATTGCTGGAAGTAATAACCGGCATCTTGGCGCACAAAGGATTATTCATATACATCAGCGGGCAGATATAAGAAGTGATCACACCGGTAGCGCGCAAGCGCTCTGCATAAGGAGTTTTTTCAAATTCTTTCAAAACAGCAGGCGCGGCAGTAAATACAGTGGGGATAACCACCTTCTTATTTCCTGCCTCCTTGAGCCCCTCTTCAACCTTATCGGTCCAATCCTTCAGCTGCTGAAGGCTCATATGGGGGCAGCCCATAAAGCAGAGTTTCGGCGTAGCTTCCTTATTTTTCCAAATTACCGGATATTCTTTATAAACCCGCTCCAATTCTGCATCATCGATCACATAGGTCTTGGCGCCTTCTTTAATTAGCGCCTCTCCCTGCTCAACCGCTTCAGGAGTAAGATTTTCAATATGATAAAGGCCTACCGCACCATTTGATGCGGTAGCAGCACCAAAATCCTTCAAATAGGTGCAAGCGCTATCATCAAGCTCTTTGCCGATCCACTGATCCAAGCCCTTAATATAGGGGACCTCTTCCATCACCTTCATGCCGATTGCAGAGCCCAATAATTGAGCTTCAGGCTTTTTCGAGGTTTTGATTTCAACAACCCAAGTGGCCTTTCTGCCTTCATCGGTCAGAAGACCAAAATAAGGAACATAGCCTACCACTGAGCCCATAATATCGATAATTCCGGAATTACGATTGCACCGCGCGCCCAAAACAGAATTGGCATAAACTACCGCCGAAGATTCTGCCCAAGAAAGAACATCTCCCTTTTTGGGCTTATTTCCCACCTCGTCCATATAGCAAGTGCAGGTGAATGAATCATCACTTTTCAAACCCAGCTTTTTCAGTTGCTCCTCATAAGAACTTTGGGTAGAATACATAAATTTATTAAAAATAAGATTTTGCAAGAAATTTGCAGGCACATTTTTATCCAACGGCCGAGGATCCACAGAGAATTTTTGAGCGGATACAGCGCCCGAATCGATCAATTTTTGCATCAACTCAAAAACCGGAGTCATCATCTTAAGACCAAAAGAGGTAACAAGGTGATTATAATCACTGGTAACAGGCACCATTTTTTCAGCGCCGAAAGCTTCTCCATAGCGCACCATGGTCTTCATAACCTTGGCAAGGGTTTCCCCTTTTGCGCCATCAAGAATGGCTTGTTGCTCTTGATTTAAAATCATAATACATTCTCCTTTACAGCTTCATACCAATATCCCAAGCGTTCCAAATAACTGTACGCAAATTGCCAACCTTTTTTGCATCCCCAATCACATGGATATGCCTACCTTTGGTTGCAACAGGCGCAGGATTATAGCCAACAGACAAAATAACCGAATCAGCCTCAACCTCGAAGCAACTCCCCTCTTTATCTTTCAAAATCACTTTTCCATCGCAAATTTCGCTCAAAGAGGTTTCAAGATGAACCGGAACCTGATTGGTTTTAAAGAAATCGCGGAGATAACTTGTATTTGCAAGGCAAATCCCTTTTGCAGTAATAAGATCATCCTGCATTTCAACAATAGTCGGCTTTTTGCCCTTCAAATAAAGATCATAGGCGATCTCGCAACCGGTAAGACCGCCACCGATCACAACAACCTTTTCTCCAACCTCTTTATTGCCGAGAAGGTAATCAATCGCCTCAACCGCAGTTTCCGCGCCCTTTACAGGAATTCTTTTAGCAACCGCGCCGGTGGCAACAATAATTTCATCTGCATCAAGGGCTTTGAGGTCTTTCACTTCCGTATTAAAATGAACATTGATCGGAAGTTTTTCAACCTCGCGAATATACCACGCAATCAGCGCCCGATCCTTTTCCTTAAAGGAAGGAGCAGCTGCTGCAATGAATACACCGCCCAATTTATCGCTCTTTTCATAAAGATCAACCTGATGGCCGCGTTTGGCGCAAAGAATGGCCGCTTCCATTCCCCCGATACCGCCGCCAATAATGGCAATCTTTTTTTGCTTTTTAGCAGGCGCAATATAATATTTTTTTGATTGCATTGTTTCAGGATTTAAGGCGCAGCGGGAAAGCCCCATTGTATCGGTAAGATCTTGGGTATTGGCATGGCCTTTGGAAGAAGAAAAGTTAAAGCAGCCGCTATGGCAGCAAATGCAAGGTTTAATATCCTCTACCCGATCTTCAATCAATTTGGTGATCCATTGGGGATCCACCAAAAACTGGCGAGCAACACCCATTGCATCAATTTTACCTTCTGCTACTGCCTCCGCTCCGACTGCAGCATCCATTCTGCCGGCGCAAACCACAGGGATATCAACGCATTTTTTAATATGCGCCACATCATCAAGATTGCAGTTTTCAGGCATATACATAGGCGGATGAGCCCAATACCAAGAGTCGTATGTACCATTATCTGCATTCAGCATATCATATCCGGCATCTTGCAGATATTTCGCCGCCTTTTCGGATTCTTCCATATTTCTTCCAACTTCAGTATAAACCTCACCGGGCATAGCACCTTCGCAAAAGCCCTTCATTTTGGATTCAACCGAATAGCGCAAAGAAACAGGATAATCCTTTCCGCAAGCCTCTTTGATAGCCTTAACGACCTCGGCAGCGAAACGATAACGGTTTTCAAAGCTACCGCCATACTCATCGGTACGCTTATTGAAAAATTCCATAGAAAACTGATCTAAAAGGTATCCTTCATGAACAGCATGGACCTCAACACCATCTACGCCTGCATCTCTGCAAAGCTTCGCTGTTTTAGCAAAAGCTTCGATGATTTCATGGATCTGCTCTTTAGTCATTTCAGGGCACTCTATATCATGCGCCCAACGAGATTTTTGAGGGCTGGGACTTGCCAGTTCATGAGAAGTATCAATAATCGGCTTTACAATAGCCCGCGTAATTTTATTCTTATGCAACGGTGCTACCAACTCGGTGATTGCCCAAGAGCGCCCCATTCCTGCAGTAAGCTGGATAAAAAGCTTTGCACCGGTTTTATGAATCTCATCCATAAAGACCTTCAGTTCTTCAAACATTTTAGGGTTCTGCCATAGCCATTTTCCCCAAAAAGTATCGCGCAGAGGCGCAATGCCGGGAATAATCAAACCAACATTATTATTGGCCCTTTCCAAAAATAATTTAGCCGCTTCCTTATCGAAATGGCAGCCGGTTAATTCAAACCAACCAAAAAGCGAAGTGCCGCCCATGGGGCACATTACAATGCGGTTTTTAATCTCCACATTGCCGATTTTCCATGGTGTAAACAGCGCTTCATAGCGAGAATCCATCTTTTCCATAGGAAATGCTCCTTTATAAAATATTATGTTAAAATTATACAACCCCGCTCAAAAAGTGTCAAGGCAGATCCTTTTCATTTGGATGAAATTTCTTTAATGGATTTCAGATTTATTTTTCATAAAACAGCTAAACATAAGATTTGTTTCCTTCCTTGACTTTTTGATTGAATTGGATTATTATATATGAGAAAATGCCTCCTTAGTTAAATGGATATAATAAACCCCTCCTAAGGGTTAGTTGTGAGTTCGATTCTCGCAGGGGGTGCCAGAAGCGGCGAGATAAATCTCGCCTAAAAGCATAAAGAATAAAGAATAAATAAGAAATAATAAAAGGGTTCGGCTTCGCCGCTTCAAAATTATTCATTATTCTCTATTCTTTTTTCTTTATTCTTTAGAAAAGAAGGTTTGAAATGAAAAACAATCCATTGTTAGATAAATCCTTGTTGTTTGCAGCCCGTATCATAAAGCTCAATAAATACC
>JAZPYP010000021.1:0-16359 GCA_045544255.1 Eubacteriales bacterium
GACCTATGGTCGCGGCTCGCCTTACGAAGGTTTCAAACAATTTTTCCGAACCCCAAAAAAGGGGCTGTAAAAAATTCATTCGAATTTTTTACAGCTCCTTTTTTTATTTTTTCATCACCAAATTATAGATCTCGCTTTTGGCAACGCCCCGATCGGCGGCGGCGGCCTTGATCGCCTCTTTTTTGGAAAGCCCTGTTTGGATATAATATTCCACATGTGCCTCCGGCGAAAGCTTTTTCCAAAAGGCTTCTTCCTCTTCCTGCTCCTTTGCCCCTTCCATCACAAGGACATATTCGCCCCGCGGGGTGGTTTCGGCATAAAAAGCGATCATCTCGGAGAGGGTGCCCCGCTGCACGGTTTCATGAAGCTTGGTCAGCTCCTTGCAAAGGGCGATGCGGCGATCGCCGAAATGGTCGAAAAGATCCTGCAGAGTGGTGCGCAGCTTTTGGGGCGCCTCATAAAAGATCAAGGTTTCTTGCTTATTTTTCAGCCCTGCAAGATGCTCAAGGCGATTTTTCTTGGTTGTTGATAAAAATCCTTCAAAGGAGAACCGCCCTGTTGGCAGCCCCGATAAAATGAGGGCGCCGATCAGCGCGCAAGGCCCCGGCACAAAAGAAACCTCATAGCCCCGCTCCGCAAGGAGCACCACCAGATCCTCGCCGGGATCGCTGATGCCGGGCATTCCCGCATCGGTGCAGAGGGCGCAGGTCTGCCCCTCTTCGATCCGCTTTAAGATCTCCAAGCCCCGCTCCCGCTTATTATGCTCAAAATAGCTGATCATCGGCTTTTTGATGCCCAGATGATTCAAAAGCTTTAAAGTGTTGCGGGTATCTTCGGCGGCAATGAAATCCACCTGCTCCAATATTTCTTTGGTGCGCCTTGAAAGATCGCCCAGATTGCCGATGGGAGTGCCCACCAGATATAAAACCGGCTCTTGCATTATTTCCTCCGATAAATTTCTTTCAGTTCCTTGGATTCGCTTCCGTCTGCTTCATGCAGAGTAAGGCAGGGCTCCACCTTTAGTTCCCGCTCCCCGCACCGAACCGCCTCCAGCAAGAAAAGATTGGGGGCCTCCCCTCTTTTCGGTTCCACCAAGCGAAGCCGCGAGGGAGAAAGGCGATAGGCGGGCAGCGCCGCCAAGGTTTCTGCCAAGCGATAGGGGCGATGGACCATGCAAAGGCAGCCCCCATCCTTCAATAAATAGGTGGCGGCAGCAAGGGCATCCTGCAGGGTGCAGCATTCCTCCCGCCGCGCAATATTTTTATGGGAATTTTCCCCGATCAGGCCCCGCCCCAAGGGCTCATAAGGGGGATTCACTGTTACCAGATCATAAGAATGGGCTAAAGGCAGGCAATTCTTATCCCGCAGATCTCCCTCGATGATCCCAAAGCGATCCTCGCATTTATTTTCTTTCGCGGTGCGCTCCATGAGGCGGCAAAGATAGGGCTGAATTTCCATTGCCTCCACCCGCTCCACCTTCCGATGGGCCAAAAGCAGGATTGGCACAATGCCGGTGCCGCTGCAGAGATCCAGCGCCTTGGCGCTTCTTTTGCAGCGGGCGAAATGGGCAAGCAATACCCCATCGGTGCCGAAGCGAAAATAATCTTCATTTTGCCAGATGCCCCAGCCCCCAAGCTGCAGATCATCCAGCCGATCCTTCCCGCTCATCAATCGCCGAGCCCCCGCAGGCGCAGGTCATCGCCATAAAAATTGCAATAGGTGAAATGGCCGAGCATGCGGGAGATCACCCGCTCATCATAGGCCTTTTGCAACTGCTCCAAATTCAAATTAGTGGAAAAGAGCATCGGTTTGCGGCAACGGATCCGCCGATCCATCAGATCGGTAAGGGTGGCGATGGTATAGGCAGTGCGCCCCTCGGCGCCAAGATCATCTAAAATCAGCATATCTGCCTCAAAGAAATCCTCCAGCATTCCCTCTTCATCATGGAAGCGGGCGCTCTCTACCCGCCGCGCAAATTCCGGCGCGCTGATATAGATCACACTCTTGCCCTTTTCCAAAAGAGCCTTGGCCAGCGCGGTGGAAAGATAGGTTTTCCCAAGGCCGGTGGCGCCGGTGAAGAGAAGGGAGCGCTCCTGATGCTCAAAATTTTCCGCATAATCGAAGCAAAGCTTATAGATCCGCTTCATATTCTCGCGGGGGGAAAGAAGGCCGCCCTCGCTCTTTTCGCTGAAAAGAGTAATATCAAAATTTTCAAAGCTCTGGTCTGCCAAAGCCTGCTCTAGATTGGAGGCCTTGAAATTTTCGGCGATCAGTTCCCGCTTAAAGCAATCGCACATTCCCGCCTCGGTCATGCCAGTATCCTGGCAGAGAGGGCAAGAAAATTTCGGCTCGATATCGGCCTCAAGATTTTTCAGAAATTCTTCCCGCTCCGATTGAAGCTTGGCAAGAAGAGCCTGCTCCTCGGCACCGCTCTTACCATGCACCATAGCGGCGCAATAGGCGCTGCCTGCGGCGGCGATCTCTTGATCCACCTTTGCAAGATAAGGATTTTCCCGATAGATGCGCTCTTTGCGCTCGGCCGCTTCATAAATAGCTTGGGCTCTTTTGGCTGCAAACGCCGCCCATAATTGCTCCTTGCTCATGCCTGCTCTCCTCCTTGCATCTTTGCAATCAATTTTTTCTCAAGCTCCGATAAGCCCTGATGCTCCTGCCGCCCTGTTTTGGGAGAGGCATCTTCCCGAATATCGGAAACCTTCTTAAAGCCTTTTTCCTGCCAATTTTGCAGGATTTTATTCATATAAGGGAAGCCCATCTGCCCTTTAGCATCCATGCAGCGGTTATAGGCTTCGATGATCATCTCTTCGCCCATGCCCATGGCAACCCAAGCGGCGATCTGCTCCTTTTGCTTTTTGGAAAAGGCGGTGGCAATGCCGAAGGCCTTTTGCAGCCGCCGCTCCAAGCTTTGGCTTTCCTCCAAGGCAGAGATCTTTGCTTCTGCCTGCTCAAAGGTGCGAATTCCTTCATCATACCAATCCACCGCAACTGTTTCCATATATCGATAAGTAAACCGATCGGTGCGGTTGCAAAATGCCGCCAGCATCACAATCATTTCCGGAGAAAAGCCCAGCGACTCCTGCATATTATAAAAAAGAGAAGCCATCAGGGAATTTAAAGGTTTGCCTATCATTCGCTCGATCTCTTTCAGCATTCCTTGAAAATCGGGGGAGGATTCCGCCAAAATGGCAGAGGGCTGCACCCGCGGAAGCTCCCGCGGCAATACCGTTTTCACCCCGCTGATCAGCTTCAGGCGCCCCTTTTCATTAAGAAGGACCTGCTCCCTTACCCAATATTGGATCGCTTCCTCCACATCACCGGCGGAAATGCCGCAATGGGCGGCGATCTCTTCGGCGGTATGGGCAAGCTGATCATACCGCAAAAGAAAAAGCAATACCTTAAGCTGGGCACCGGTAGCGGTAAGCAACAGCTGATCCACTATGCGGGCAGGAAGATGCACCATTTTCATCTCTGTATTTTCAAATTGAAATTTCATCCTTGATCCTCTTTTTCAAAAATTCTAAAAGGAGTTTCCTTACGAAAAACGGAGCCTCTTGCAACCAAGCCTCCCTCTTTTTTAGGGATACCGATACTCCTCCAGCATAAATAGTAGAAAATATTATACCATAGTTCTTTTCTTATTGCAAGTCGGTTGAAAATGAAAAAGTTTTATGATAGAATAATAAAATAAATAATATTGAGGCAGGATAAACGATGATATTTGGTCAGAAAGAAAAATTCATGATTGTGGGGCTGGGGAATCCCGGCAAGAAATATGAAAAAACCCGCCATAACGCCGGCTGGATGGCTTTGGATATTCTGGAGGCGGCCTACGGAGCCTCTTCGGTAAAGAGCAAAAAAACCGCCGAGATCAAAAAGGCCTCTCGGCGGGGGCAGGAGCTTTATTTTGTGCGGCCGCTGACCTTTATGAACCTTTCCGGCGGGGCGGTCAACGAGGTGGGAAGCTTTTATAAGATCCCCAAAGAGAATATTATTGTGATTGCCGATGATGTTTCGATGGATGTAGGGCGATTGCGGCTGCGAGACAAGGGAAGCGACGGCGGCCACAACGGCCTTAAAGATATCATTCGCGTTTTGGGCGGCAATGATTTTATCCGCATCAAAATCGGAGTGGGGCAAAAGCCCCATCCGGAATATGATCTCGCCGATTGGGTTTTAGGGCGGTTTTCCAAGGAAGATGAGCAAAAGCTCAAAGAGACCATGGAGCCCCTGCCCGATTGCCTGGAGCTGCTTCTGAATAAGGAATTTGCCAAAGCGCAAAATCAATATAATCGATGAGGTAGAAATGGATTTTACCAAACTTTTGCAGGCGGAGCCTGCGCTAAAGGATCTGCCCCTTCAAGGCGCGCGCCCCATCGCCCTTTCAGGGCTTTCGGGGAGCGGCGGTTGGTTGGTGGCGGCCACCCTTTGCAAAGCAACGAATCATAAGGGAATTTTCATCGCCCGCGAAGAGGCGGGGGTGCAAAAAATTCTCTCGGTTTTTCGCGCCCTTTTGGGGGATAATGTAATCTACCTGCCGGAGCGGGAACTGATCTTTGATGAATTTGCCGCCCGCAGCCGCGAAGAGGAAAATCTGCGCGCTGAAGCGGTAGCGCGGATGCAGGAAGGGCAATATTCCATGGTGGTTACCACCCTTTCCGCCCTGCTTTCCCCCTGCGCGCCCAAGGAGCAAGGGGCAGAGAGCGGCTTAAAGCTTTCCCTCGGCGAGGAATATTCCCCCGATGCCCTTACCGATTGGCTTCTTGATCGGGGCTTTGCCCGCTTCGATTTGGTCGAGGGCGCGGGCACCTTTGCAAGAAGGGGCGGCATTATCGATATCTTTGCCCCCAATTATCCCGATCCTTTGAGAATTGAATTTTTCGGCGATGAAATTGATCGCATTGTTTTCTTCGATCGGCTCTCCCAGCGCACTTTGGAGCAGATCGAGCAGATCGAGCTGCGAGGCTGCGCCTCCAAGGGGCAAAAAGCAGAGGCCCTTCTGCCGCTTCTTAAAAAAATGAATGCAGAAAAGCCCCATTCCGGCCTTGCCAAAGATATTGAGGCGCTGGAGCAGGGGCGCTCCATTCAGCAAGACCGCTATCTGCCCCTTCTTTATCCTGATCTTTATACGCCGCTGGACGCCCATGAGGGGCTTCTCTTTATTGAGGAATACAATCGATGCCAATCGGTTTTTTCCTTTATGGAATGGCAGCTTCATGAAGAGATGGAGCGCCAGAGCGAAAAGGGCATCTTTATGGCCGACGGCGATTATTTTCTTTCCAAGGAGCAATTTGAAAAGCGGCTCGACGGAAGAGCGCTGCTCTTTTCGGAGATTGCCATCGGAAACCTCGATTTCCCCTTGGGAGAGCTGCGGCAGATCCGCCTTTTGGAGGATCGCGTCCCCTTTCATCGGGAGGATGCCCTTTTGCAGGAGCTTTCCCGCGGAGCGGAAGAAAATTATACCATCTGCCTTACTGCGCGGGGAGAGCGCCTTTCAGAGCTCAAAACCCTTCTGCATGAAGGGGGCCTTCCCCTTTCCGATCGGCCAAAGGGCGGGGCTGTATACTGCATTGATTCCCCCTTGGAGCTTAATCTTAAATTTCCCGATGCAAAGCTTCTTCTCCTTTCCGACGGCAGCGCAAAAGCCCCCCGCAAAGGGAGCCGACGGGTGCGGGAGGGGGAGCGGATCCGCTCCTTCAACGATATTACCCCCGGTGATCTGGTGGTTCATGTATCCCACGGAATCGGCGTTTATAAGGGAATCCGCCAAGTGGAAAATCAGGGAGTAACCAAGGATTACATTGTAATCGGCTATGATAAGGGCGACACCCTTTATGTGCCCTGCCCCCAGCTGGATCTTATCTCTAAATATATCGGCACCGCCGAGGATCAATCGGTGAAGCTTTCGCGGCTGGGAAGCGGCCAATGGGAAAAGACCAAAGCAAAAGTAAAAACCCGCTCCCGCGAGATCGCCAAGGAGCTGATCGAGCTTTATGCCAAAAGGCTGAATGCCCCCGGCAATATCTGCGATAAAGATAGCGATTGGCAGCTTCGGTTCGAGGAGCAATTCCCCTATGAAGAAACCCCCGACCAGATCCGCTGCACCGAAGAAATTAAAGAGGATATGGAGCGCCCTTATCCCATGGATCGGCTATTATGCGGCGATGTGGGCTTTGGAAAAACAGAAGTGGCCCTGCGGGCGGCCTTTAAGGCCATTGATAACGGCTACCAAGTGGCCATCCTCTGCCCCACCACCATCCTCTCGGAGCAACACTTTCAAACAGTGAAGGAGCGGTTTGCCGATTTCCCCATGGAGATCGCTGTTTTAAATCGGTTCCGCTCCCCCAAGGAAACCAAAGAGATCCAAAGAAGATGCGAGAGCGGAGCCATCGACCTTCTGGTGGGCACCCATAAGCTTTTATCCAAAGATCTGCATTTTAAAAAACTCGGCCTGCTCATCATCGATGAGGAGCAGCGCTTCGGTGTGAAGCATAAAGAGCGGATCAAGGAGCTTGCTATCGGCGTGGATTGCCTCACCATGAGCGCCACTCCCATTCCCCGCACCCTCAATATGGCCCTCTCGGGGATTCGGGATCTTTCCATCATCGAGGATCCTCCGGCTGATCGCCAACCGGTAACCACCTATGTTCTGGAATATGATCTTGAACTTTTGCTCTCGGCCATCGCCAAGGAGCTGAAGCGGGGCGGATGCGTATTTTACCTGAAAAACGATATTGAATCCATCGATCGCATCGCAAGTGTTCTTGCGGATCGCCTCCCCGAAGCAAGGATCGCCACCGGCCATGGCCGCATGAGCGGCGCCGAGCTGGAGAAAACATGGGAGCAGGTGCTGCGGCATGAGGTGGATATCCTTGTTTGCACCACCATTATCGAAACAGGCATTGATGTCTCCTTTGCCAATACCCTCATTATTGAGGATGCCGATCGCCTTGGGCTTTCCCAGCTCCATCAGATCCGCGGGCGGGTGGGCAGAAGCGCCACCCGCGCCTATGCCTATCTTACCTATCGCCAAGGCTCCCTGATGAATGAGGTTGCCGCAAAGCGCCTTGCCACCATTCGGGAATATACGGAATTTGGCAGCGGCCTGAAGATCGCCATGCGGGATCTGGAGATCCGCGGCGCGGGAAGCCTTCTTGGGGAGCAGCAGCATGGGCAGATGAATGTGGTGGGCTATGAAATGTATATGCGGATCTTGAAGGAAGCGGTGCAGGAAGAGCAGGGTGAGGCGGCTCCGCCGGAAAACGATTGCGCGGTGGATATCGCGGTGAGCGCCTTTATTCCAAAGAGCTATATCCCCAGCGAGCAGACCCGCATTGATTTTTATAAAAAAATTGCCGCCCTTCAAAACGAGAGCGACTATATGGATATGACCGATGAGCTTTGCGATCGCTTTTCCGATCCGCCTCTGCCTATCTTAAATTTGATGAAGATCGCCCTTCTGCGGGCTGCCGCCCGCAAGGCAGGTATCACCGATATTAAGCAAAAGCAGGATTCGGTGCTCTTCTTTATGAGCGAGGAAGTGCCGCCCCTTTTGATGGCGGAGCTTACCCATCGCATGAAGGGAAGGCTGCTCTATTCCATGGGGGCAAAGCCCTATTTCACCCTGCGGATCAAAGAAAAGGAGCAAACCCTTTCGGAGATGAATACCTTCCTTTCCCATTTAAATGAGCTAAAGAACCAATAAACTGATTAAAAAAGAGGTGCCTTGCGCACCTCTTTTTTAATTGATAAATTCCAGAGTAAACGCGGAGCCTTTTCCTTCTTCGGATTCCACAATAATGCTGCCCCCTTGGGCTTCCACCATTAATTTTGCCAAAGAAAGCCCCAGACCAAAGCCTTTTTCATTATGGGAGCTATCCCCCTTATAAAATCGCTCAAAAACATGGGCGGCCACTTCCTTGCTCATTCCAACCCCATCATCGGCCACCTTCAGATAGGCTTTTCCGCCCTCTTCCCGCAGAGAAAAGAGGATCTTGCCCTCTTCTTTGGTGAATTTCACCGCATTATCCAAAAGAATGACCAGAATCTGCCGCAGAAGATCCTTATCCACCCGACCGGTAGCATTCCCTGCCAGAGAAAATTCCCGCTTTGGGTGCATCATGCGAAAATCCTGCAAAAGCTCCTCGCAGATCGGCGCAAGAGTTTGGGGCTCAAGGACCGGAGAGATGGCGCCATCTTCGCTCCTTGCAATATAGAGCAGCCGCTCTACCAAGCGCTCCATGCCTGCCGCTTGGGTAACGATTGCATCGATGGCTTCCTTGCTCACTTCAGGATCCTCGGCGCCCCAGCGGGAAAGGATATCTCCATAGCCGCTGATCACCGCCAAAGGGGTGCGCAATTCATGGGACGCATCCGATACAAATTGCTTCTGCCGCAGATAGGCATCCTCGATCTTATCCAGCATTCGGTTATAGGCTTCCACCACATCCGCAAGCTCGGTGCGGATATTTTCGGTTTCCAGCCGCTTGGAAAGATCCTTCACCGAAATTTCATTCATCGCCCGCCCCAGAACACCGATCGGGCGCAAAAGATTGCGGGTGATCCGATGGCCCACAAAATAGCTCACTGCCAATGCCAACGCCACCGAAAGCAGCATCAGATTGATCATCAAAGAGAGAGCGGCATTTTCCTCCCGCATACTCTTTACCAAAGAAAGATGCCCCTCTTCCACCGCAATCGAATAAACCCGCAGCCGCTCCCCCTGATAGGTTTCGGCATAGGGCTCCTCTTTGGAGAAATTTGCTTTAAAAGGCGCCATTTCCGAAAGACCATGGGAATAGGCAACTTTGCCGTCCTCCCGCCAAAGAGTGATCTGCAGGCCGCTTTCTCCGGAAAGGCGCTCGGCGATCTGCTCCTGCAGACCGCCTGCCTGCATGGTGGCCGCGGCGCTCAAAAGAGCCTCATTGGCGCGGCGATCCATGGTATAATAAGAAAGGCCTGCAAAAAGCCCTCCTTGCAAGATGGCAAAGACCAAAAAAATCAAAAGATAGCCAAGGGTTAAATTCCCTGCCAAGGATTCGGGAGCCCGATCGGTTACCACCCGCACCAAGCTGCCAAGCTCCTCCCGCATCTTTTTCTTTTGGCTGTTTTTCTTTTCCAGATAGATGGATTTTTGCAGGTATAATTCCTGCTTATAATCCTTCTTGGCGCGGCGCTTTTCTTGCTTGAGGGCGGCGCGCTCCTCTTTTTTTGCATTCTTAATGCTGCATTTAAGCTCCGCCTTTCGGATCCGCCAAGCATATTTGGCACGGTCGCGGATTTTTTTATATTGAAATTTTTCTTCTTTAATCTGCCGCTTATAGGCAGCCTTGATCTTCTTTTTATTCATGGGCGCAGCCAAAAGAATACCCAAGCCCCCGCACAGTGCGGAAATGGCTCACTCCATAGCGATCATCGATCTTGGTGCGCAGATACCGGATATAAACATCGATCAAATTGGTATCGCCCACATAATCATAGCCCCAAACCTCTTTTAAAAGGGTTTCCCGAGAGCAAACCGCATCCTGATGCTCCATAAAATATACAAGCAACTCAAATTCCTTGCGGGTAAGAGTAATCTCCTCTTCCCCGTAATAGGCGCGAAAGGCCAAGCGATCTGCCCGCAAGAGCCCCGCTTGCAAAACGGTGCTTTCCTTCTTTTGGCGCGGGTGCCGAAGATGGGCCCGCACCCTTGCGGAAAGTTCCCGCATCTGGAAGGGCTTGGGCAGATAATCATCGGCGCCAAGATCCAAACCCTTCACCTTATCATCCAGCTCGCCCCGCGCAGTAAGCATAATCACAGGAATATCGCTCTTTTTGCGCAATTCTGCCA
Organism: Eubacteriales bacterium; assembly: GCA_045544255.1. GTDB lineage: Bacteria > Bacillota > Clostridia > Oscillospirales > QAKW01 > QAKW01. The sequence continues at coordinate 9,848 of JAZPYP010000021.1, forward strand.
GAAGAGAAAAGCCATCCATTCCGGGGAGCATCACATCTAAAATCAAAAGATCAAATTCCCCCTCCAGCGCTTCTTCCAGCCCTTTGGTTCCTTCATGAACGCAGGTGCACAGATATCCATCGCGGGAAAGCTCCAAGGCGATCATTCGAGCAATATTTTGTTCGTCTTCAATAATGAGGATCTTCTCCATTTTAAGTTCCCCCCACTTCCTTTTATTCTCCCCTTACTATACCATAGTTTTTCCCTTTTTACAATAGATTGCTTTTTTTAAAAAATATGTTAATATATTATTATAAACCTCCATGAAAGGAACGCGCCTTAGCAATGAAAAGAATTTTGATCATAGAAGATGATCCCGACATTTTGGAAATCGTTACCTTCAATCTGAAAAAAGAGGGCTATCGGGTGGATAGCGCCATCGATGGGGAAGAGGGGCTTTTAACCTTCGCTGCCCATTCCTATGATTTGATCCTTCTGGATATCATGATCCCCAAACTTTCGGGGCTGGAGGTTTTAGATACCATTCGCCTTCGCTCCGATATCCCCGTTTTGATCATGAGCGCCCGCACCGCCGAAGAGGATCGGCTGGCCGGCCTTGCCCGCATGGCTGATGATTATATCTGCAAGCCCTTTTCTGTGCGGGAGCTTCTGGCAAGGGTGAAGGTGCATCTGAATCGATATGAAAAGGTGCGCGGCGAGAAAAAGGCGCTCCAATGGGGCGATCTTTCCATCAGCGAAGAGCAGATGGCAGCAACGCTCCACGGGGAGGAACTTCCTCTTTCCAAAAAAGAATTTCAGCTTCTTTTGTTCTTTGCCCACCATCCCGATCGGATCATTACAAGAGAAGAACTTCTGCGGGCAATTTGGGGCTATGAGCAAAGCTCAGGCGAGGATCGCACCGTTGATGTTGCCATTCGCCGATTGAGAGAAAAGATCGAAGAAGATCCCGCTTCGCCCCGCTATATCATCAGCCGCCGCGGAATGGGCTATCAGGCAGGTGATCTTTCATGAAGCGGCATCTGATGGTGCGATTGATGGTTATTATGATGGCGCTGGTTTTGCTGATTGTAAGCGTTATCGGTGTTTTGCTCTTTACCAATATCGCCATCGACTATAATCGCAAATTCTACGATGAAATGGATCAAATGATCACGCGGATAGAATTTTTGCACCTGCAGGAGGGAAAGATCGAAAATTATATCAGCTATATTGCCAATCAGGAAGAGATCAACCCGCTGACCACCGATCGCAACTATTATATTTTGCGCGACGGCACTGTGGTGGCGGGAAATTCCTTTGGCGGGGTGATCAAGCGCACCGAAAATCTTAAAAGGGTGCTGAAGGGGGAAGAAAATAAAAACGCTTTTCTTTTCTTTGATGATCTGGATTTTGCCTATAATATGAAGGTAGATGGCTATACCCTCTATGTGGTAGACCATCGGACCGAGCTTTTTTCCACCATGCGGGATTATCTTGGGCTTTTTCTTCAAGCCCTTTTTGCGGGCGCGGTGCTCACAATTGTGCTCAGTTATTTCTTCTCTAAAAGCTTTTTGGTTCCCCTTCATCGATTAACCCAAAGCGCCAAGCAGATGGAGCAGGAGGGCACCTTTGATCAGATCCCCTCCAACGGGCGCGATGAGATCGGGGAACTAACGCGGGTATTCAATGCCATGGGCTATCGCATCACCCGCAATATCAATACGCTGAAGGCCCTTTTGGAAAATATCCCAAAGCCCCTTTTTGCGATCAATGAGCAGGGCACTATCGTGCATACCAATGAGGCTTATAAGCGCATCTTTGATGCCCCGCCCCAAAAAGATCTCTTTTTTGAGGGGCATGAAGAAGATCGGCGCTTTTTGATCCAAATGGAGGGGCGATTCTACCATGTTTACCGCTCTCCCTTTCCGCTGGAAAAGGGAAAAGAGGGCACTCTCTTTATGCTGGACGATATTACTGAAGCGGAAAAGCTTGAAAATGAGCGGAGGCAGTTTGTGGCCAATGTTTCCCATGAGCTTAAAACCCCGCTCACTGTGATCAAAAGCTATAGCGAAACCTTGCAAGAGGGAGTGCCCAATGAGGCCACTCAAATGCGCTTCCTCTCGGTGATCGAAAAAAATGCCGACCAAATGAACGCCACCGTTTCCCAGCTTTTGGAGCTTTCTAAAACCGAAGCGGAGGAAAATGCCCCGCGGGAGCCTTTGGATCTTGCGGAGGCAATTCGCGAGGTGGCCGAGGCGATGCATTTGGAATTTGCAAAAAAAGAATTGCAGCTTCTTACCCATCTGCCGGAGCGGCGAATACTGCATTGCCCGCCGGATCAGATCAGAAGGGTGATCATCAATCTTTTGAGCAACAGTGTTAAATACTCCAACCCCGGCGGCAAGGTAGAAGTGGCGCTTTCGGAGCGGGAGGGCGGTGTTGCCTTCTCGGTGAAAGATGAGGGCATCGGCATCGAAAAGAAGCATATTCCTCATCTTTTCGATAAATTTTATCGCGTAGATAAAGCCCGCTCCAGAGAAACCGGCGGCACAGGGCTTGGGCTCTCTATCGTGAAATCGGTGGTGGAGCAGATGGGCGGCGAGGTAACTGTGGAGAGCGTTTTTGGCGAGGGCTCCTGCTTTACTTGCTATTTTCCCGATGAAACTAATTGATTTTTGCCTTTTCTCATGTTACAATGAATAAGAATCTATCAAAGGAGTAAAGATAACTATGGCAAATGAATATGGAAATGATTTTGTTGTTTTGACCGATGAAGAGGGCCAAGAGATCGAATTCGAAGTCCTTGGCAGCATCGATTATGATGGAATCACCTATGTTGGTCTGGTGGAGCATTTCGATGATCCTAAAGCCCAGCTTGAAAGCGATGGCACCATGATCGTTTTAAAAGCGATTGAGGACGATAACGGAGAAGAACTGCTTGTTACCATCGATGATGAAGAACTTGCTAAAGTGCTCCCCTCTTTTGAGGAAGCCCTCGGCGAGATCTACGATATTGATTAATCGTTAAAACAGCACCGGTTTTTAAAAACGGAAAGAATTTTGGATGATTTTTCGTTGTTCATGGTGAAGGCGTATGTCGATAGGTTGAACCATGAACAGCAAAAAAAGCGCCAAAATTACACTGAAAATTTTAAAACGGAAAGAATTTTGGATGATTTCTCGTTGGAAGGATCCCGAAGGCGTATTTCAGATACGCCGAGCGGTCATTCCGGCGAGAAAGCGCCAAAATTATTCCGTTTTAACCCTGCGGTGTGCGTGGAATGCATCTTAATATGTGCCTACACTTTTTCTACGGGAATGCGTCTCGACCCTTTGTGAGCAGCCCTGCACGAGGCTATGCCTCCTCCGGGGACGCCTAGAGAAGCGGTCGGCTAATACCCACCTGCTGATGCAGGGACCAGAATGGATGCAGATTTCACGGCATTCGCGGGGCATTGTTTTTTCTTGGAAGAAAACAATGAACGCTTCGCCTCGAAAGGGGCGAAGGTAAAAAAGATTTATGTTTGGAAAAGAGGGAGCGAGATGGAGCGATTTATTCGCACAGGGGCGCTGATCGGCGGCGAAGGAATTGAAAAGCTGAAAAATTCCCATATCATTGTGGTGGGGCTGGGCGGCGTTGGCGGCCATGCGCTGGAAGCCTTGGTGCGGGCAGGCATCGGCCAAATCACCGCCATCGACGGAGACACTCTTTCTCTTTCCAACTGCAATCGGCAACTGCTGGCCACCGAGAAAACCATCGGGCGCCCAAAGGCGGAGGCGGCAGGAGCGCGAATGCTTTCCATCAACCCTCATCTTGAATGGAAAGGAATTGCGGATTTTATCAGCAGAGAGCGGCATGATGGATTGCCGGAGCAGGCTTCTTTTCTTATTGATTGCATCGACGATGCAGATGCAAAGGTCTTTTTGGCGGAATATTGCAGAGAAAAAAAGATTCCGATGCTCATGTGCATGGGGACAGGCAATCGGCTTTCCTCCGAGGGGCTGAAATTTGCCAACTTTAAAAATACAGAAGGCTGCCCCCTTGCCAAAAAGATGCGGTTTCTTTTAAAAGAAAAATTTATAAAGGTGCGTTGCCTTTTTTCTGCCGCCCCCACTTGCCCTGCCTTTCCCATTGAGGATGGCGGCAAGCGAACGGTAGGATCTATTTCATTTGTGCCTGCCGCTGCAGGGCTGAAGCTGGCGGAATATGCCATCAATGCCCTGATTGAAAATAGAGAGGCCGAAGATATTCCTGAATAAAAAGGAGCAGAAAAAATCCTTGGATTTTTTCTGCTCCTTTTATTTTATTCTTTTGGTTTTAGTTTCATAGGCGAATTGCGATAATCCTGCCAAGATTGCCCCTCCGGCACAATAATGGGCGCATATTTTCCGCCCTCGCCCCAAGGAAGCTCCATCCCATCGGTGGGCAAATGCAGATAGGCTTTGGGATAATGCACTACAGACTCCCCTTCTCCATGCACAAAACGGATAAAATTCTCTTCAATTTGGGGATCACAATTCTCTTCATAATAAACCCAATTTTTTAAAACTACATTTTTTTCAATCACAACTTCTTTTAAATTATCGCAATAGCGAAAAACCTGCTCACAGGTGGACCCTTCCGGAATCACAACCAGCTCCAATCGAGTAAGGCCATTGAAGGCATTGGAATTAAGGTTGATCGGCCCTTCAAAATCAAGGGAAGAAAATCCGCTGCCATAAAAGCTATTGCCACTGATTTCCTTCACAGTGGCGGGAATGGCTAATTTTTCTACTTTCCGCAGATATTCAAAAGAGTTATAAATCTTCACAAGAGATTTTGGAAATTCAATGGTTTCCAAAGCCATCATATTATCAAAGCTATTCCAAATTTCGGTAACCCCTTCTTCAATAATAAGCTTTTTAATAACTCTCTTTTCTTCGCTCCACCAACCCCAATTTTTAAAATCATAAAGGCAGTTGACCACACCCTTAGCGGAAACAGTGAGGGTTTGGGTTTTGGGGTTAAAGGTGGCATTGCCATAAAAGGTTTCGTCTACTTCATCAAAGCCATATTCCTCTTGAGCAATCTCCTTTTTTTCGCCCCAAACTTTTCCCTTATATTCATAATATTTGAGGGATTTCATGATTTTTTCCTGCTCTGCCTTTTCCTTGGCGGCCTGCTCCGCCTCTTTTTCAGAATCAGGCTCTGCCGCCTCTTCGGTGGGCGCAGAGGGAGCGGAAACCTGAGCTTCTGAGCTCTCCTTTGAAGGCTTCCCCTTGCAAGCAGAAAGGCTCAGGAGCATCGCTAATATCATAAAAACAGAAAGAATTCGTTGCATCATTTGAAAATCATCTCCCTTTTTTTCAATATAGCATAAAAGAAAAGCACTGTCAACAAAAGGAAATGCCAACCATACGGTTGGCATTTCCTTTTCAGACTATCAAAAAAGTCCCCGACCGCAGAAAACTGAAGAAAGCAAACAGATTGTGCCAATCAATAAGTCAAGAAGGAGAAAGAGATGTCATTCTTTCTTTTTGTTCTCTTTAAAAGGAAAAAAATCCGCATGGTAATGCGGATTTCATTAGAATTTTCTGCTATCCGCCAAACCGCCCTCTACCGTACCTATGTACGCCGACGAGTGCGGTTTGACGAATTCGGAAACATTTTTAAAAGTCTCATCAGCGTGTCAAAGAGAATAAAACATGGTTCTTTGACACGCTGAAAAGGAAATGCCAACCATACGGTTGGCATTTCCTTTTAATCCAGATGAAAAATTTCTTTAATTTCGGGATGGATCTTTTCGGGGGCGGTTTCCAAAATTTCAGGATGCTTCATATATTCTCTGAAGGCATGGAAGGCCATGGCAAAATCGCTGCCGCTGGCAATCCGCTCATCCATCACCAATCCGAGGGGCATACATTTTTGGAATTCCACTCCATCGCCCTTCTTGCGGGCAACCTCTTTGGAATTTCCGATCGCCATTGCCACAGAGGTGGTGCCGAATTCATAGACATGATGATAGATGGCATCGGTGCGGATACTGGCAAGATCGGTAATCAAAAGAGATGCATGGAAGGGGCTCATATCGATAACCGCTTTCGGCAGCAGGCAATGCTTATCCATCCAGCGCAGGATTCCAACCGCCGCTTTGATCAGGCCGGGGGCCTTCATCAGGGCGGCCATGATCTTTTCGGTACCGTTATCGGGATTATCCTTGCGGTTTTCTTCGATATAGGCCGAAAGCCGCTCCTGCACCTTAAAAAGATCATCGGTGGGCTGAAAATAGATCTTGCTCATGGTGCCGCCATCATCCATGGCACCGCCCTTCAATACCACCATGCTCACCGCCAATTCATTGCGGGCATAGGGCTTGGAGTTGACCACAAAATGATTCAGCTTGGGATATTCGCAGAGCACCCGAATATAGGCCGCCAGAACAACCGCCAAGCGAGAGATCTTCACTCCATCTTCCCGCATTTTTTTGCGGGTATACTGCAGCATAGGCTCCAGCGGAATTTCCAAGCTGATCATATTCATGAAGTCGGATCGT
>JAZPYP010000022.1:0-11288 GCA_045544255.1 Eubacteriales bacterium
CTGTTTTGCGCCAAAATCTCGCTTTATCAAGGCTATCCTTCCTTACGAAGGGTGCCCCAAAATTCGAATGAATTTTTTGCAGCCCCTTTTTTATTAATCAGAATGCAACCTTCATGAAGAGAGCAACCAAGCAAAGGATCAGCGCGCAGCCAACATAGAGATATTTGCCGCAATAGTACCAAAGATTGCCTTTGGGGCGCTTTGCGCCTTTATTGATCTCTTTAAGCAGCTCTTCTTTTTTCATGATCCAGAACCAAGAGATGGCGCCAAGGGTTGCGCCGATGGGAATAATATAGATGGAAACAAGATCCATCCAAGGGCCCCATTTAAAGATCGGCTCCATAAAGAGGCCAAAGCCGAGGCAGATAAGGCCGAGCAGGATCAAAACCATGCCGCGCTTTAGCTTGGGGAAGGTGTTTTGCAAGGATTCCCCAACCGCTTCAAACATATTCTGCAAGGAGCTGATTCCTGCAAAGACCATCGCAGTAAAGAGCACAATGGCGAATACCTGCCCAAAGGGAATATCCTGCAAGATGGTGGGCAGGGTGATAAAGAGAAGATTCGGCCCGCTTCCAACATCAAGGCCATAAGCAAAGCAGGCGGGAATGATCACCAAAGAGGCAACCATTGCTGCAATGGTATCGAAAAATGCCGTGCGCACTGCAAGCTTAACAGCATCTTCCTTTTCATCTAAATAAGCGCCATATACAATCATGCCGCTGCCGGTAACCGAAAGAGAGAAGAAGGCTTGCCCCATGGCCCAGATCCAGACCATCGGATTTTTCAGCGCGCTCCACTCGAAGGTAAACATGAATTTATAGCCTTCAGCCGCCCCCGGCAGAAAGGCCACCCGCACTGCCAAGACCAAAAAGAGAATAAAGAATAAGGGCATCATGATCTTATTGGATTTTTCAATGCTTTTGGCGCCGAGAAGCAAGGTCAAAAGAGTTACAACGACTATAATGATATGGAAAGGCACCACCGAAAATTCTGCGGTGGAAAAACTCTCAAACCAAGCCTTTGTATCCACCTTCATCAGCGAGCCGGTGATCGATTGGAAAAAGCCCTTGGAAACATAAGAGATGATCACTGCATAGCCGATAGCGATGCACATAGAGCCTGCCAAAGGCAGCCATCCGAGAAGCCCGCCGACCTTGCCGGCAGCCTTGCCGCGGGTGGCCCATGCATTTTTATAAGCCCCTAAAGTGCCGGTTCCGGCGCGGCGGCCGATCACATACTCGGCCGAGAGCCCCACCACGCTAAAGAGCGCAATAAAGATCAGATAAGCCACCAAGAAGGCGCCGCCCCCGTTGGCGCCCATCTTTGCGGGGAATCCCCAAACATTGGCCATGCCCACTGCAGAGCCCACCGCCGAGAGGATAAAGCCCCAGCGGCCGGAAAACTTTTTGCTTTTTTGCTGTTCCATTTATAATCTCCTATTTTTAATTATCATTTGCCTCGGTTAAAACGCCATCGTCGCTGAGGGCGAGTTTTTGAATTTCGTAGCCTGCAAATTTGGCGATCTCTTCCAGCTTGGTTTTTTCGGCAAAATTATTCAGCATGGAGAAAACAACGCCTTTTTTCTGGGCCCGCCCCGTTCTGCCGATGCGGTGGATATAATATTCCATCTCTTCGGGAATATCATAGTTGATGACGCAATCCACATCGTCCACATCAATGCCTCTGGAGGCCACATCTGTTGCCACCAAAACATTCAGCTTTCCGTCGCGGTATTTTTGCATGGTTCGCTCTCTTTTGCTTTGGGGAATATCCCCATGAAGGCAATCGCAATTTACCCCTGCATGGAGCAGGCTATCGCTCAATCTTTGGCACATGGCCTTGGTATTGCAAAAGATGATCACCCGCTCGAAGGGCCCTTCGGTTACCATGGTAATGGTGCCTTCTGTCTTTTTAAAGGGCGCAACGGTAACAGAATATTGGTCGATATCCGGCCGATCTTCTTTTTTGGGCTCAACGGTGATCTCCACTTCGTCCCGCTGGTATTTCCAAGAAACATCCATTACTTCGCGGCTGATAGTGGCGGAAAAGAGCCCAAGATTGCGGCGGTTTTTCACCATATCCACAATGCGGGTAACATCTTTATAAAAGCCCATATCCAGCATCCGATCGGCTTCGTCTAAAACAACGGTTTGAATATGATCGAACCGCAGGTTGCGGCGCTTATGATGATCCATCAGCCGCCCCGGAGTGGCCACAACGATCTGGGGCTTTTGCTCCAGCTGCTTGATCTGCCCCTGCATGCCTGCGCCTCCATAGAGCACTGCCACCCGAATTCCTTTATAAAAAGACAAAAGCCCTTCCAGCTCCTCGCCGATCTGCATGGCAAGCTCGCGGGTGGGGGCCAAAACCAAGCCCTGAATCTCTTTGCAATCGGCATCGATATGCTCGATCATGGGGATGCCGAAGGCAAAGGTTTTGCCGGTGCCGGTAGGCGCCTTGGCCACAACATCCTTCCATGCCATAAATTCGGGGATCGCCAATCTCTGCACTGTGGTCGGGTAGGCATAGCCCTTTTCCTCCAGCGCCTGAAGCATAGCCTCCGAGAGGCCTAAATCCTTAAATAAAACAGTCTTTTCTTCCATTTTAAACATCCTTTTTAACTCAATACCCCTATTTTAGCATGGTTTTACCGTTTTCGCAACTGTATCTGCTTAAAAAATATCGGGCCTCTTCGCAAAGGAAGAGGCCCGATGATAAATTTATAATGCAGATGGGAATTATAGTAAAACAGTTGCAATAGAATGCGGCTCCAAAGTAAGCTCTGTGCAGATATCGTTATGGCGCACCACCGCAGGGAGAGCCTCATCGGCGGTGTTCATTAAAATTAAAACCAACTGCCCGTTTGGATTTTTGAAGGCCACAGTATAGATCTGCTCGCAATATTTAGTGGTAGCGATCCGCTTGGCGCCTCGCTCGATAAAGCGCGAAAAATGCCCGATATAATAATAGATAGGAGTATAAATCAACTCTTTTTTCTTGGTATCAAAGAGGACCGGCGCATGGCATCCGCAAGATTTATCTTCCAATACAATGCCGGCGCAAGCAACAGATTTTTCGCTTCTGTTGTGGAAGGGGCCGCCTTGATCGGAAAGGAGAAGATTCCAATCGCAAAAACCGGCGGTGAAGTTATTAAAATCGCCGCAAAGCTCTTTTCCGTAGCGCTCGGCAAGGGAGAGAGCGTCTTCATTGATGCTGCCGCAGATTTCAGTGCTGATAAGCACCTTGCCGAATTGCTCATGAACAAGGCGCATTCCATCAAAATGATCGCCGGAATACCAATGGTGGCCCACAGCCCAAACCCTCTGCCGCACTGCCTCCGATTCAAAGATTTTTTTGGTGCGATCATAAACCCGCTCTTTATTATGATCCCAAATGATGATTTTTATATGAGAGAGCCCTTCTTCCTCTAAAATCGGAGCAAGATACTTTTCAATAAATTCTTGCTCGTCCTTTGAGGAGTAATAGCAGCTCTCCCAAGGCTGCAAAGCGATAGGCTCGTTTTGAACACTGATGGCGGAAATCTGAATTCCTTCTTCTGCCATCGCCTTAATATATTTGGCATAATAGCGCGCCCAGATTTCTTTATATTCTTCCTTCAGGGATCCGCCCCTGATGGGGCTTTCATTGGTCTTCATGAATGCAGGCGGGCTCCAAGGAGAGGCAAAAAGCAGCAGCTCATCGGAGCAATAGGGAAGGGCATCTTTAATAAAAGGAATAATATATTTTCGATCCCGATCAATATTAAAGGTTTTTAGCTCCTTATCGCCTTCCACAATATAGGTATAGATATCTAAAGAAAAATCGCAGGAATTGATATGGGTGCGCCCGAAATTATAGCCAAGACCTTCATCCTTTGAAAAATGCTTTTTCAAAAAATCTTTTTTCTGCTCATCGGTCAAAAGGGAATAATTATAGGCTGCCGATTCGGTAAAGGCACCGCCAAAACCGATAACTTCCTGATATTCAATCTCATCAAAAACATTGATGATCCCGCGCTCGGTACCGGAGCGGATATTTCCCGCTTCAACAGTGCTCTCTTGAAAATAGATCTTCTTTTGAGGAATGGTTTTAAATATTTTCATGTTTTTTCTCCTTATTGATATATTCCTTGGGGGTGCATTGAAATTCTTCATAAAAGGCGCGATAGAAGGTGCGAATGGAATTGAATCCGCTTTCAAAGGCGCAGGTGGCAATATTTTTCTTTTGCCGCATCAGCAATACCGCCTTCCTCAGCCGCATCAGGGTAATATAGCGGTTGATGCCGATATGGAAAAAATCCTTGAAGCAGCGGGAAAGGTAGCTGGCGTTATAACCAAGCTCCGATGCAATGGTCGAAAGAGTAAGGGGCTTTTGGAAATTTTCGTTGATATAGAAGAGAATGCGGGTTGCAGGGGCGGGATCTGCCGCCTCTCGCTCGGTTTCCGGCTGCATCTGCTCCAAAAGAGCGCCCAAAACCATATAAATGCTTCCTTGCCGCTTGATCTCGTTGCCTCCGCAAAGAAATTCTTCGCAATAGCGGTTCAGCTCTTCAAAAAGAGCCTGATTTCGAATGAAGGGGGATGGAAGACGCTTATTGCGCGCCCCATCGGTAAAGGCTTGGCAAAGATCGATGGGAATGATCAGGCAGGTGGCTTGAGTGGGGGAGAGGGTGCAATAGCTATGGGGATCAAAGCTAAGGGCCACAGAAAGATCTCCGCTTCGAAGGATTTCCCGCCGCTCATTGATCCAGATTTCCACTTCTCCCGAATGGATCAGCAATAATTCGATCTGGGAATGAAAATGATAGGAAGCAGTCGGTTGAGTGATTTTTTTGCAGGTTAGTTTGTTGGTTTGCTCGCGATGAAGATGAAATTCGGCTCTCATGGGTCAACTCCGTAAAAAAATGGCACATTATTATCTCTTTTTGGCAACAAATGGATAATTTTCTATGTTATTATTTATAATGCATCTTTCGGAATTTGTCAAGGAGAAAAAATAATGCTGTTTTCAAAGCGTGATCTTATAAAAATAACAGTGCCGCTGATTATTCAGCAGGTGCTTTCTGTTATGGTTGGCATGATCAATTCCATGATGGTTTCTTCAGCGGGGGAGGCGGCGGTTTCCGGTGTCTCGCTGGTCAATACCCTCGATGTTCTGTTAATGCTTTTCTTTACTGCGCTGGTTACCGGCGGAACCGTTGTGGTTTCTCAATTTTTGGGCAGAGGGAATCAAAGGCTGGTGCAGGCATCGGTGAAGCAGTTGATCTATGCCTCTACCATTATGGCGCTGATTGTTTCGGTGCTGACGCTGATCTTCCGCGTTCCTCTTCTGAAGCTTCTTTTCGGCAGCGCGGAGCAGGCGGTATTGAATCATGCCATGGATTATCTATTATACATTGCGCTCTCTTTCCCTTTCTTGGCGCTTTATAATGCGGGGGTTGCTCTTTATCGCACCATGGGAAATTCCATGATCTCGATGGTAACAACGCTGTTTTTGAATCTTACTGTGATCGGCTTGAATTTCATCACCATTCAAACCTTGCAGATGGGCGCAAAAGGCGCCGCGATCTCCACTTTGATTGCGCGGGTAATCTTTTCGGTTGTGGTGATCCTGATGCTCCATAACCGAAAGAATCCCATCTATATAGAGAAATTCTTCCATTATCGCCCTGATTTTAATATCATTAAAAGAATCTTGGCGATCGGGGTTCCCAGCGGGATCGAAAGCGCCCTCTTTCAGTTTGGCCGCCTCCTGACGCAAACCCTTATTGCCACCCTCGGCACTGCCGCCATTGCCGCAAATGCGGTGGCCCTTAATTTGGCAGATTTCCAGTATATGCCCGGTAATGCTATTGGTCTTGCGGTGATCACCATTGTGGGAAGGTGCGTCGGTGCAGGGCAAAAGGAGCAAGCCAAAAAGTATGCCCGCATTCTTTTGGCGGCAGTTTATGGCACCCTTTGGCTGGTGGTGCTTATTACCTTCCTGTTCTCCAAGCAGCTGATCGCTATTTATAATCTTTCCCCCGAAGCGGCCGAAACTGCAAGAGAATTGCTCCTGACTCATGCGGCGATCGCTTCCCTGATCTGGCCCCTCGGCTTTGGGCTTCCCCATATTTTCCGCGCGGCCAGCGATGTGCAATTCCCGCTGATTGTATCAACGCTTTCCATGTGGATCCTGCGGGTGGGTTGCGCTTATCTGCTGGCCCTTCCGGAAATTCATCTTTTCGGTCTTCGGGTTTCCGGTATGGGCCTTGGAATTGCAGGGGTTTGGTATGCCATGTTTGCCGATTGGGTGGTGCGAGCCGCTCTTTATGGTTGGCGCTTCTTCAGCAATCGATGGCTCCATCATTTTAAGCATATATGAAAAAGAGCTGCAAAACAAACGTTTTGCAGCTCTTTGAAACTGTCAAAAAAGTCCCCGACCGCAGAAAAAGGAAAGAAAGCGAACAGATTGTACCACTCAATAAATCAAGAAGGAGAAAGAAGTATCATTCCTTCTCTTTGTTTTCTTTAAAAGGAAAAAATCCGCATAATCATGCGGATTTTGATTAAATTTTTCTGCTATCCGCCAAACCGCTCTCTACCGTACCTATGTACGCCGACGAGAACGGTTTGACGAATTCGGAAACATTTTTGATAGTCTCCCAGCGTGTCAAAGATGATAACAACAGAGTTCTTTGACACGCTGAAAAAACGCTTTCCCCGAGGGGAAAGCGTTTTTTTGATAATTTTCATCGGATTCCTCCGTTGATTTTTAAAGATACCCATTATATAATAAACTTGATACAATGAGTTTGATTCTTTTGGAGGATCTGCGATGATTGATTTTGATAAAATTTTAGAAAAAAATCCCAATGCGACCTTCTTCCCCGATTGGGAGACCAAGGGAGAAGCCAAGGGGCGGGATCTTTCGGGCATTCAGGTGCTCTCTTATGAAGGCGCGCCCCTCAAGGGGCAACCCACTAAAGTCTTTGCCCATCTGGGGTATCCCGAAAAGATGGATGGCCCTTGCCCTGCGGTGGTTTTGGTTCATGGGGGCGGCGGCCACCCTGAAGATATCTGGATCAAAAAATGGAATGAGCGCGGCTTTGCCGCCATCTCCATGGATACCACCGGTTTCTTCCCCCAAAAGCCCATCCCCTATCTTTATGAAGGCTTTGCGGAAGGGCTGGAGCGCAAGCTTTCCGCCCCCTTCTATGAGGAAGGCTTCACGGTAGGCCCCGCCAACAGCGAGATGGGAGATATGGATCTGCCCATTGAAGATGAATGGATGTATCACGCGGTTTCTGCGGTGATCCTTGCCCATAATATCCTGCGGGCCGATCCCAAGATCGATTCCGAAAAAATCGGCATCAGCGGCATCTCCTGGGGCGGAGTCATCACCTCTATCACCATTGGCTATGATCGGCGCTTTGCCTTTGCGGTGCCCATCTATGGCGCAGGCTACCTTTCCTGCGGCCTTGCAGGGCTTAACCGCGTATGGCGCCGCAGCGGTGCCCAGCGTTGGTTTGCCGAGCGGCGGTTCTCCGATCTTAAAATGCCGGTGCTTTGGCTTTGCTGGAATGATGATTGCTGCTTCTCGGTGCAATCTAACTCCATGTCGTATCTCGAGACCAAGGATCAAAACCCTGCCATCCGCCTTTCCTTGCTTCATAAAATGGGCCACTCTCATGAAAGAGGCTATACCCCCGCGGAGAGCTTTTGGTTTGGCAAGGAGATCATTGAAGGGCGCGCCATTCCCAAGGTGAGCGCCATCAAAGAAGGGAGCTCCCTTCGCTATGAGTGCGACGCTCCCCTCAAGGCGGTGCGGCTCTTTTATATCTCCGAGCAGATGACCTATGGGGTGCGGGAAAAATATAAGATTAAAAACAGCACCTTTATGGAGCAGGAATGGCAGATTCTGGATCTGGATCCCACCAAAAATTCCGCCCCCTTCCCCGAGGATGCAAAGGGCTATTATCTGGAATTCACTTTGGAAAACGATATTGTTTTAACCTCTCCTTTTTATGAATAACAAAAAAGTTCCATCAAGGCTATCCTTCCTTGCGAAGGGTGCCCCTTGATGGAACTTTTTCTATACTTAGAAAGCACTAAAAAAATCGCAAAAAATCCTTTATATCCTGATCATTCGATGTTATAATGAAATCACCCTAAGAGGCAAGGAGATTCAAAATGAAAAAGAATGACCTGATTAAAAAAATCAAGGAAACCGCGCCGCAATACGGCAGCATTCCTTTTTGGAGCTGGAATGATCGCCTCCAAAAGGAGGAACTTTTGCGGCAGATCCATAATATGAAGGAAATGGAGATGGGCGGCTTTTTTATGCATGCCCGCGGCGGCCTTGAAACCCCTTATATGGGCGAGGAATGGTTCGATTGCATCAAAGAATGCGTGGAAGAAGCCAAGAAACTCAAAATGGAAGCCTGGGCCTATGATGAGAATGGCTGGCCCAGCGGCTTTGCGGGGGGCGAAGTTTTAAAGAATCCCGATAACCATGCCCTCTATATCAAGGGGGAATTTTCGGGAGATTTTCCGCAAGGGGATGAAAATACCCTTGCCATCTTTGCCCTTCAGGGCAGAGAAAAACCCATTCGTTGCCAGGAGCCCATAGAGGGCGCCGAGCAATATCTGATGATCCAAAGGGGCGCCGATAGCTCTTATGTGGATACCATGCGGGCGGATATCACCGATCAATTCATTAGGGCCACCCATGAGGAATATAAAGCGCGCTTGGGCGAGGATTTCGGCAGCGGCGCCATGCCCGGCTTTTTCACCGATGAGCCCCAATACTACCGCTGGAGAACCCCCTATTCCGCCAAGATGGAGGAATGGTTCCAAGAGGAATACGGCTATTCAGCGCTGGATGCCCTGCCCGCCCTCTTTTATGATTATGAGGGCGCCAAGGAGCATCGCTACGATTACCATCGCATCACCTCCATCAAATTCCGCGAAAATTTTGCAAAGCGCATCTATGATTGGGCGGAAGAAAACGGTGCCCGAATCACAGGCCATTTCATTGAGGAATCCTCCCTCTCCGGTCAGATGCTCTGCTGCGGCGGGATCATGCCCCTCTACCAATATGAGCATATCCCCGGTATTGATTATCTGGGGCGCTCTCTGCGCCCCTCGGATATGGCCCAAAAGCAGCTTGGCTCGGTTTGCGCCCAGATCGGAAGAGAGAAGGCCCTTTCGGAGATGTTTGCCTGCTGCGGCTGGGATGTTTCCCCCAGAGAGCTGAAGAATATTGCAGAATTTCAGTATGCAGGCGGCGTCAACCTGATGTGCCAGCATCTTTACCCCTATTCCATCCGCGGGCAGAGAAAGAGAGATTACCCTGCTTTTTATTCGGAGCATAATTTATGGCAAAAGGCGCTTTTGCCCTTTAATCGCTTTTTCAATCATCTTGGTGCCATTCTTTCCATGGGTGAAGAAGGGGCGGAAACCTTGGTGATCCATCCCATCCGCAGCGCCTGGCTGACCTATCAGCGCGCCAATAACGGGGAATTGACCAAAGAATTAAATCGGGATTTTGTTGACCTGCTCTGCTCCCTCTCCGATCTTCAGCTCCCCTACCATTTAGGAGATGAAACCATGATGGCAGAGCTGGCATCGGTTCAAAAGGGTGCCCTGCACCTTGGAAAATGCCGCTATCGGCAGGTGATTCTCCCTGCCTGCGATACCTTGGATTCCTCTACCGTTGCTCTCTTAAAAGAATTTATGGCGGCAGGAGGCAAGGTTTATACCTATCTGCACCGTCTGCCCACCCGCATCGACGGGCGCAAGGCTGATCTCTCCTTCCTTGCTCATTGCGAGGATCTTACCGATGAAGGCGGCTTCGAGCGCCTCTTTGAGGAAGAATCCATCCGCATCACCCTGCCGAAGGAGGCCCCCAAAAAGGCGGTGCGCTCGATGGTGCGCCGCACCGAATTCGGGCGGCTGATCTATCTTACCAATCTTTCCAAAGAAGAGGTTTGCGGTATTCAAATTATCGCAAAGAATTGCGCGGCGCTGGGGCGGATAGACATCGGATCTCTTGAAACCGCTCCCCTCTTTGGTAAAACCAAAGGCAAGGATGCCGTTGCAGAGCTGGATCTTCTTGCCGATGAATCGGTGATCCTCTTTGAGCAGGATGCCCCTGCCTTTTTGAAGGGGAGCCCTGCAAAGCGGGAATATCTGCAATTTAAAAATCCGTTTATCATCAAGAAATTGCCCCTCAATATGCTGGTGCTGGATCGGGCAAGGGTTTCCTATGACGGAAAGAATTTTAGCGAGCCTCGCCCCTTGGAGCAGATTCGGGATAACCTGCTTTCCTCCCGCTATAAGGGAGAACTAACCCTCTCCTTCCCCTTCTATATCAAGGATCTGCCCGAAATCTTGAAGGTTGAAATTGAGCCCTTCGGGGGCAGGGAGATCGCCATCAACGGGCAAAAGATCCCCATCGGCGATCGATCCCCTCGCCTGGATCGCTCCTTCCTTGCCACCGATATTGCCCCCTTTATTAAAGAGGGAGAAAACACCATTGATCTGACAATGGATTATTGGCAGAGAGAAGAGGTTTATTATGTGCTCTACGGTGGGGTTTCCGAAACCCTGCGCAACTGCCTTGTTTTCGATAGCGAGATTGAAAACATCTATCTTTTCGGCACCTTTGCGCTGGATGCAAAAGCCGAGAATTTTGAGCAATATCCCGATATGGCTCTGCGCTACCAAAAGGATGAGCCCATGGCGCTGATCAAGCAAAAGGAGACCATCGATATCCATAATATCGTTTGCGATGGCTACCCCTTCTTCTGCGGAGAGATCGCCTTTGCCACTACCCATGATCATAAGGCGGGAGACCCTACCCTTTTGCATCTTACCGGCCGCTATTCCACCGCAAGAATTGAGGTCAACGGCAAAGAAGCTGCAAACCTTATTATGAGCGAATACGCGGATCTTGGGGCATATCTTAAAGAGGGCGAAAACCAAATCACCCTCACCCTTTGCAATAACTACCGCAATCTCTTAGGGCCCCATCATGCCCTTGCGGCAGAGCAGGTACCGGTAGATCCCCGCGCCTTCTCCTTTGAAAATAAATGGAAGGGCGATTGCTGCCCCAATTACGAGCCTCATTATTCCTTTATGCGCTTTGGTATAGACTAAACCGAAAGGGGCTGTAAAAATAGTCCGAACCGCAAAGGGCAGGAAATTACAAGGCCTTTTTACAAAGAAACTGAAGAAAACCAAGAATAATGATAGAAAATATCGAATTTTCGATATTTTCTCCCATTTGAATGCCCTTTGCTACCT
>JAZPYP010000023.1:0-35415 GCA_045544255.1 Eubacteriales bacterium
CGAAAAATGCGATTGCATTTTTCGGGGTTTTGATGCTTAGTCTAAATTCAGGGAATTGAGCAGATCCCGCAGAGCGCGGAGCTCATCGTCGGTAAAAGAAACACCCTTGTTCATCTTGGTGCCGTCGGGCGACCATTCTCTAAGGTCGTATTTCGGTGCGCGCTCCATCCAGCTGATCTTATTGAGCTGCTTTGCCCAGCCGTTTGCATTTTCGGGCAAGGAACCAAATTTCTCGGTGATTTCGTATTTGAATTCTGCCATGGGACTCCCTCCTTCAATATTAATAAAATAATTATTAATATTATTATATATAATAGTTTATATTATTGTCAAGAATTATTCTTAATTTTTTTACAAACAAAGTGTTGACATTGCTGATAAAAAGTGTTAAAGTATGGTTGTTAGCACTCGAAAGTCGAGAGTGCTAAATTTAAAAAAGGACGGAGAAAAGCATGAAAGAGCGGTTAAGCTTGATATTGAAGGCAGTAATTGAGACCTATGTTGATGCAGGCGAGCCGGTTTCTTCCAAGCTGATTGTGGAGCGGTCGGGGCTTCAGGTTTCTTCAGCCACTGTGCGCAATGATCTTGCCCAGCTGGAGCGGGAGGGCTATTTGGAGCAGCCTCATACCAGCGCCGGTCGAATTCCCACCGAGAAGGGCTACCGCTATTATGTGGATTATCTTTTAAATGCACCGGCCCTTTCTGTGGAGCGGGCGGCAGTCATTGAAGAGGCGCTGATGGATCCATCAGGGAATGTGGATGAATTTTTGAAACACGCCCTGTCCCGTTTTTCCGAGATCACCGGTTATACTGCCGCAGCAGTAATGGCCCATTCCGATGAGGATCGTATTATTAAGGTGGAGCTGATCCGCACCGCTGATGATTGCCTTAATTTAGTGGCGATCACCCGTAGCGGCACTGTGAAGAATAGCTATTGTCGGTTTTATTTTCTTGCAGATGATGAAGATATTGCTTCTCTTTCTGCAGTGCTGAATAGCTTTCTGGGCGATGTTAGCTTTGCAAGGCTTACCGATGATGATTTTGATGAATTAGAGAAAAAGCTTTCGGCTTTGGATCAAAATTGGAATTTTGTGGCCGGAATTGTGAAAAATATGGTCAATTCCATTCGAAATCCCAAGGTATTTGTTTCCGGTCAGAGCAATCTCTTATCCCATCCGGAATTCTTCGAGGTTCATAAGATGCAAAATCTTTTGAATTTTTTGAGCCATGAAGATGAGATCCGTGCTCTGCTTCAAAGCAGCAGCGGGGAAGAGCTTTCCATCGCCATCGGAAGCGAGATCGCAGGCCTGAATTTCAGCGATATGGGCCTGATTGTAAGAAAATACGGTAGCCGAAGCGGCTTTGGCGCAATCTCTCTGTTTGGGCCCAAGCGGATGGACTATGGCTCTAATGCTTCTCAAGTGGATTATTTCGCAAAATGTATTGAGCAATATTTGAAAGATCGAGAGGGTCAATAAAATGGCAGAAGAAAAAAAGCAAGAAACTCCGGTGGAGCAAGAAACTTCAACGGAGCAGGAAGCTCCTAAAGCGGAGGAAAAGGTAGAAAAGAAAAAGAAGAAAAAGAACGAATGGGAAGAAAAGTATAAAGAAGAGCATGATCAATATCTGCGCCTTTATGCAGAATATGATAACTTCCGTAAGCGCACCGCCAAGGAGCGGGATCGCTTGGTGGGGGATGGCGTTGCAAAAGGTGTTGCTGCGATCCTGCCCGCTATCGATAATCTGGAGCGGGCCATTGCCGCCGCAGGAGAGGGTGAAGGCGCCCTGAAGAGCGGCGTGGAGATGACATTGCGGCAGCTTCTTGATCAGCTTAAAAATATCGGCGTTACTCCCATCGGCGAAAAAGGAGAGATTTTCGATCCCAATCGCCATGAGGCTATTATGCATATTGAAGATGAGGCCTATGGGGAAGGCGAAATCGTGGAAGTTTTCCAAAGAGGCTATCTTTATAAGGATGATCAGGTCATCCGCGCCGCAGTTGTGAAAACTGCGAACTAACATTATTTATCATTTTTTCATACTCATATAAGGAGGAATATTCAAATGGGTAAAATTATTGGAATTGATTTAGGTACAACGAATAGCTGCGTTGCAGTTATGGAAGGCGGCGAGGCCACTGTTATCGCCAATAGCGAAGGCGCCCGCACCACTCCCTCTGTGGTTGCATTCAGCAAAACCGGTGAGCGGATGGTAGGTCAGGTGGCAAAGCGTCAGGCAATCACCAATCCCGATCGCACCATCGCGTCCATCAAGCGCGATATGGGTAGCGCTCGGCGCGTGAATATCGATGGCAAGGATTATTCTCCCGAAGAGATTTCTGCTTTCGTATTGATGAAATTAAAGGCCGATGCTGAGGCCTTCTTGGGCGAGAGCGTAACCGAAGCAGTTATCACCGTTCCTGCTTATTTCAGCGATTCCCAGCGCCAAGCAACCAAAGATGCCGGTAAGATTGCCGGTCTTGATGTAAAGAGAATTATCAATGAGCCCACCGCCGCTGCTCTGGCTTATGGTGTTGATAAAGAGGGCGAGCAAAAGATCATGGTCTATGATCTCGGCGGCGGCACCTTCGATGTTTCTGTTCTGGAAATCGGCGATGGTGTTTGCGAAGTTTTGGCAACTGCCGGTAATAACCGCTTGGGCGGCGATGATTTCGACCAAAGAATCATCGATTGGATGGCTGCCGATTTCAAGGCTCAAAACGGAATCGACCTGAAGGCCGATAATATGGCAAATCAGCGCCTGAAAGAGGCTGCAGAGAAAGCCAAGATCGAGCTTTCCGGCATGATGAGCACTAATATTAACCTGCCCTTTATCAGCGGCGGCCCTGCAGGCCCCCTGCATCTGGATATGACTCTGACCCGCGCCAAGTTCAATGAGCTGACTGCCGATTTGGTAGAAGGCACCATGGGCCCCGTGCGTCAGGCTTTGCAGGATGCCGATCTTACTCCCGCCGAGATCAAAAAGGTTCTGCTGGTAGGCGGCTCCACTCGTATCCCCGCTGTTGCAGAAGCAATCAGCAAATTTATGGGTCAGGATGCGCATAAGGGCATCAACCCCGATGAGTGCGTTGCTTGCGGCGCAGCCATTCAGGGCGGTGTGCTTGGCGGCGATGTTAAGGGCGTTGTCCTTCTGGATGTAACTCCTCTTTCCCTCGGCCTTGAAACCCTCGGCGGTGTATTCACCAAGTTGATCGAGCGGAATACCACTATTCCTACCAAGAAGAGCCAGATCTTCTCCACCGCTGCCGATAATCAGCCCAGTGTTGAGATCCATGTGCTTCAAGGTGAGCGCGAGATGGCGGCTGCAAATAAAACTCTTGGTAAGTTCCAGCTTACCGGTATTGCTCCCGCTCCCCGCGGTGTGCCTCAAATCGAGGTAACCTTCGATATCGATGCCAATGGTATTGTTAATGTATCCGCAAAGGATCTTGGCACCGGTCAGGAGCAGAAGATCACCATTACCGCTTCCACCAACCTTTCCAAGGAAGATATCGATAAGGCAGTGAAGGAAGCGGAAGCTTGCGCTGCAGAAGATAAGAAGATTAAGGAAGGCGTTGAGATCCGCAATAATGCCGATCAGATGCTCTATCAAACCGAAAAGCTTCTCAATGAAGCCGGCGATAAGCTGGATGAGGGCGATAAGGCAGCCGTTAATGCCGAGCTCGATAAATTGAGAGAGGCCCTTAAGGGCACCGATACCGATGCAATCAAGGCTGCTACCGAAGCGGTTCAGGCAAAGGTATATGAGCTTTCCTCCAAGATCTATCAGCAAAATCCCGGTGCAGCAGGCGATCCCGGCGCTGCTCAAGGGGCACCCGGCGGGAATGCCGATGGCGTATATGATGCTGATTTCAAGGATGTAGACGAAAATAATCAGTAATTTCAATCTCTTTTCCGGGCAGAAAGCTTTTCTGCCCGGAATTACCATGAAAAGCGAGAATAGATATGGCAGACAAACGAGATTATTATGAAGTGTTAGGCCTTACCAAAAGTGCATCCGATGATGATATCAAAAAGGCCTACCGCAAAATGGCAAAAAAATACCATCCCGATTTAAACCCCGGCGATGCAACTGCCGAGGAGCGGTTTAAAGAAGTAAATGAAGCCTATGGTATCCTCTCCGATCCCGAAAAGAAATCCCGCTATGATCAATTCGGCCATGCGGGGGTAGACCCCAATTATGGCGGCGGCGCGGGAGCAGGCGGGTTCGGCGGCTTTGGCGGCATGGGCGATTTCGGCGATGTATTCAGCTCCTTCTTTGGTGGCGGCTTTGGCGGCATGGGCGGCAGAGGCCGCAGCGCCAATGCCCCTCGAAAGGGCGATGATATCGAAACCTTTATCACCATTTCTTTTGAAGAATCGGCCTTTGGCTGCGAAAAAGAGCTGAAACTCAGGCGTAGAAGAAGCTGCGTGCATTGCAAGGGCACCGGCGCTAAAGACGGGGTTGAGCTTGAAACCTGCGGCCAATGCAAGGGAAGCGGTGTTGTTACCAGTGTGCAGCGCACCATTCTTGGGAATATCCAATCCCAAACAACCTGCCCTTCCTGCGGCGGTAAAGGAAAGCGGATCAAGGTTCCTTGCAGCCATTGCCAAGGTGGGATCATTACCGAGGATAAAAAACTAAAGGTAACCGTTCCTGCAGGAATTGATGATGGCCAAACCCTCACCATGCGCAATCAGGGCCATGCCGGCGCCAATGGCGGCCCCGATGGAGATGTTTATATCGGGGTGCGGGTTTCTCCTCATGCTCTCTTTGAGCGTCAAGGAAATAACCTTTACTGCAAGATTCCCGTGAGCTTGGTTGATGCTTCCCTGGGCGCCACTCTCCAAGTGCCAACTTTGGAAGGAAAAGTGGAATATGAGCTTCCGGAAGGCACCCAAACCGGCAGCACCTTCCGCTTCCGCGGCAAGGGGATCACCCGAATCGGCACCAAGAGTAAGGGCGATCTTTATGTTACCATCGAAGTGGAGATTCCGAAGAATCTTTCCAAAAAGCAAAAAGACATATTAAAGGAATTCGGCAAAACCCTCGAGAGCAAAAATTTCGAAAAGAAATCAAGCTTCCTCGAAAAGCTCTCCAAGTTGTTTAAATAATTTAAAGGGGCTGTAAAAAATTCGAATGAATTTTTTACAGCCTCTTTTTTATTTGATTTCTTCATAAGTGATCAATTCCGAAGAAAGAGCGCAGGGAATCAGGATCCCTATCCCCTCGGTGCGCAAAGTATAGCCATCGATCTCAATGGATTGCTGCTCATTATCGAAGGTAACGCGGTATTTCCTGCCGCTCTTTGCGCCCTTCAGGCGCGCTTTAAGATGCTGCTCTCCGCTGCAGGTATGGCTGATGGCGGTAAGCGCGCCGCGGGCGCCATCGGGGGCGGCAATTTCCATCATATTCACCAAGGATTTGCCCGATTCGGGAGTATGATGATAGATCTTGCAGGTAGGCAAGATGGGGCGAATAAAATTCTTATAAAGCCCGATGCTTCTTTGGATAAAGGCCAACTGCTCGCTATTATCCCCTGCCGCTGCAGGATGCACCACATTCAGGCTCATATGCCCCAGCATAGTATTACGCAGATGGGCATCAAGGCTGCCGATCTCATGGCAGCCCATTCCCGCAAAAAGGCGGTCTACCCGTTCAGGGGGCAGGGCCATGGTCATGCCGTTGGTAATAGATACCGAGCGGGGCATTTTCTGCCAATCGGAAACCCATGTATGGTTGAAGGCCTTCATCATGCCAAGATCGGTGCGGCCACCGCCGCCGGCGCAGTTTTCAAAGATCACATTGGGGAATCTCTTTTTCAAATTCCGATAAATTTGGTAAACAGCGGTAAACTGCCGCAGGGGCTGGCTTTCTTTGGCGCCGCTTTCGGCATCCCGCAGGCCATAATAGCTCTTATGCGTGCCGTTATAATCCACTCGCAAAAGTTCTAATTTATATTCCTCAATGATACGGGCAAGCTCGCTCTCTGCCCATTCAGCCGCCGCAGGGTTGGCAAGGTCAAGATAGCTTGAATCCTGCTTTCCAAGGGCATTTTTCAGCCGCCATTCGGGATGGGCTTCAAAGATGGGGGAATGAATACCGATCCGCTCCATCTCTACCCAAAGGCCAAATTTCAGCCCCTTTTCATGGCAATAATCGGAAAGCTCCGAAAGGCCATTCGGATAGCGATCGGAATCGGGGTAATTGATGCCGTTATATTGGCTCCATTTCTGTTCCTCGCCCGGCGGGCATTCCCAGCCTGCATCAATAATAAAGATCTCGCCGCCCATTTTGGCAAACTGATCGATAAAAGCTTTGGAGGTCTCCACCGACATATCGTGCTCCGCGCCCATACCGCAACCGATCAGGCAAGCAGAAGGATCGGTTTCTTTGAAATTCAAAACAGAGCGGCGGATATGGGAATGCATCTCATTGATCGCCAGATCAAGATCGCCCTGCACCGCCCCCATATGAACTTCCGGCAGTATAAAAGCCTCCCCTGCCTTCAGAACCAACTGAGGCGCATGGCAGCAAAGCTCCATAGAGAGGGCAAGATGCGTTTTATGCAAAACCTTGCGCTGAACGGGGAGTTGCTCATGGAAAAGATTGGCCGCAAAGCGGCAACCGCCGCTGAAGGCGATCTGAGCAAACCAAATAGCACCGGTGGTCTCATTTTTCAAAAAGATCAAGGGATGGCGATAGCGATCCCGATGGAAGCGGCAATCCACGATGGTTTGCTCTTCAGAGAGAGCGCGCCAAGCAAACTGCCCTTCCTTGCCCCATTCGCAGCTCTCGAAAGAGCCAAGGGAATAAGCGGCGCTTCCTTCCTCATCCAAGCGGCTCTCCAGCCCACCGCCCATCAATACCAAGCGGCTGATATGCATCGGCTCGCCGGAATGGTTTTCAAGTTCTAACCACCGAGAGAACATTTGCGCGCCATCAAGAAGGGTATGAATCTTAATGGTGAGGGGCATTCTGCCGCTCTCAAGAGTAAGAATGGCATGGAGATCTTCTTCGGTTTTATCTACCGAGAAATCGATAAATTTCAAATCATAAGCCACACTCTGCCCATTCACTTCCAGATTAAAGGCAAAGGGCTCGGCAAAATCTTCGGGATTTACGCGGCTGGGGCAGTTGGATAAAACGTTTAAAGGGTAGCCTGCCGTATTCCACCCGCAAGCCACCAGAGCGCCGCCGAAAAGCTGCTCCTCATAAACCATCAGGCCGCTGCGGTAGCAGAAAACAGGATTTTCGTCGGGTTGGTAAAAGGCATCAAAATATTTCATAATGGTTCCTCCTTAGGGTGACAGAACTCGATCCTGCCACGCCTG
The DNA here is from genome assembly GCA_045544255.1 of Eubacteriales bacterium. Lineage (GTDB taxonomy): Bacteria > Bacillota > Clostridia > Oscillospirales > QAKW01 > QAKW01. Next base: position 7,335 of record JAZPYP010000023.1, read on the forward strand.
ACAAATAATAATTTTTCGCCCAAGTCCGCCTCATCACTTGCAATACGGCAGTATTCCTGCGTTCTTCGACAAACATGGATCAAAAAATTCTTGATCTGTCAGGTCAAAGAGTTTATCACGCTTGCCTTTTTCTGAAAGGTGAAGTGTGATATTTGCAGTAAGGCCGGCGCCTTACAAAAATGAACACAAGCAAGGCGGGAAAAGGCATCGTGAAAAACCGCGGCAGGTTCGAGTCCTGCCACCCAAATTATTATACACGATATTTCTTGAATTTACAATCTTTCTTTGCTATAATAATTTTATATTAAAAGAAAGGGTATTTTTTATGATCTTGTTTCCCGACCATCTTCTTGAAAGCATCCTTGGGCTGACCGATGAATTTTTGGCTTCCCATGGAATCAAGGGGATCATCTTCGATATTGATAATACCTTGGTGGGGTACCATACTCCGAAGCCAACCTCCGCTGTTCTTTCCCTGCTTTCTCATCTGCAGGAAAAGGGGATCAAAATGGCGATCGCCTCCAATAATAGTGGGGCGCGGGTGCGGCATTTCGCCGCTGATCTGGGGCTTCCCGCTTATCATCGCAGCGCAAAGCCCTTGCCCTTCCGCCTTCGCAAAATCGTTGGGGATTTTGCCCTTCCCGCGGAGCAGGTGGCTTTGGTGGGCGATCAGATCTTCACCGATGTTTGGGGCGGGAATTGGGCCGGAATTCAAACCGTTTTGGTGGAGCCGGTAGATGCGCTGGAAAAAAATCTTTTTTTCCGCATCAAAAGGGCTTTGGAAGAGCCGATTATTGCTAAAAGAAGGAGAATGGAAAAATGATTCAGTTCGGTCCGGGCGGAAATTGCGAATGGTTTAAAGCAGAAGGCAATAAAACCTCCGATCAAATGCCCGCCTTTCTTCATAAAATCGGCCTTGATGCCTATGAAGTGGAGTGCGGCCGCGGAGTGCGCATGAATCCTGCAGTAGCCGATCGTTTGAGAGTGGAAGCGGAAAAATATGGCACCCTGCTTTCGGTCCATGCTCCTTATTATATCTCCATGTCTTCTCTGGAAGAGGAAAAGCGGCAGGGGAGTGTGCGCTATTTATTGGAAACTGCCGCCCTTGCCAAAAGGATCGGCGCTAAAAGAATCATCTTCCATTCCGGCTCCTGCGCAAAGCTTGCCCGTGAGGAAGCGGTGCGCCTTGCGCTGGATACCCTGCAAAAGGCAATCGAGGCCTATAAAGCCGAAGGCTATGAGGATCTGATCCTCTGCCCCGAAACCATGGGCAAGATCAATCAGCTTGGCTCCTTGGAAGAGGTGATGGAGCTTTGCTCCCTCGATGATCGCCTTTTGCCTACCATCGATTTTGGCCATCTTAATGCAAGGGAGCAGGGAAGGTTTTTTGCTCCCGCCGATTATGAGCAGGTTCTTTCGGTGATGGAGGATCGCTTGGGGCGCTGGCGGGCGGATCATTTCCATGCCCATTTTTCAAAAATTGAATATACCACCGGTGGCGAAAAGCGCCATCTCACCTTTGAGGATACCCTCTATGGCCCCGAATTTGCGCCCTTGGCCGAGGTCCTTTTGAAGCGTGAGGCTTCTCCGATCATTATTTGCGAATCCGCCGGTACCCAAAGCAAGGATGCTTTGGAGATGAAAAATATTGCTTATCCGCAAGAAAAATGATGGTTTTTTCGGTAAATGTCAATATTTTACTTGAAAAATGAAGAAATATCATGTAAAATAAAGTTTAGTATAAATCAAGAAAGGAAACAATAAATTATGTTAACTGCAGGCGATTTCAGAAACGGTGTTACCTTTGATATGGATGGTCAGGTTTTCCAGGTTGTGGAATTCCAGCATGTAAAGCCCGGTAAAGGTGCCGCTTTCGTTCGTACCAAGTTTAAGAACATTGTAACCGGCGCGGTTGTTGAAAAGTCCTTCAACCCCACCGATAAGTTCGAGGAGGCTACCATTGACCGTAAAGATTATCAGTATCTTTATCAAGATGGCGATCTCTATTATTTCATGGATATGGAAACCTATGATCAGGTTCCCCTCGGCTCCGATAAGCTGGGCGAGGCCTTCAAGTTTGTGAAGGAGAACGATACTGTTAAGATCATGTCCTATAAGGGCAATGTATTCGGCGTTGAGTGCCCCTTCTTTGTAAAGCTTCTCGTTACCGAAACCGAGCCCGGTGTCCGCGGCGATACTGCTACCAACGTTACCAAGCCCGCTACTCTTGAAACCGGCGCTGTTGTTAAGGTGCCCATCTTCATCAATGAGGGTGAGTTGATCGAGATCGATACCCGCACCGGCGAATATATGGGCCGCGCGAAAGAATAATTATATAAAGGAGAAGATCCAATGCTGGAAAAGGTTGCTTATATCAAGGGCTTGATGCAGGGCATGAAGCTGGATGAAAAGGATCCTTATAAGGAGCTTTTCGAAAATATCGTTGATGTGCTGGATGATCTGGCTGCATCTGTTGCAGATCTTGAGGATAATATTACCGATCTGGATGAATATATCACCGAGATCGATGAGGATCTTGAAGCAGTTGAAGATTTCTTGGATGATGAGTGCGAGGATTGCGATGAGGATGACTATTATACCATCGTATGCCCCACCTGCGGCGAGGAATTCTCTGTGGACGATGAGATTGCCGAGCTTGGCAAGATCAACTGCCCCAATTGCGGCGAAGATCTTGAGTTTGATCTCAATGATCTGGAATGCGATTGCGATTGCGAAGATTGCGATGGCGAGGACTGCGCTGAATAAAAAAATTGCAAAGCCTGCTGATTTTCAGCAGGCTTTTTCTTTATTATGCTATCTACGATTAGTAGATAAAGCGTTCAAGAAATCTACTTTTCAATTAAAATTATCAACCACGCGTAGGTTTACAAATGGGCTTTTTCAGAGGTATAATAAAGGTAGAAAATTCGGAGGTGAAATTATGGACGCAAAGATTGTTGGCGCAACCATATCCGCCCTGCGCAAGCGGGACGGCATGACCCAAGCAGAATTGGCCGCAGCGCTCAGTGTGAGCGATAAAACGGTCAGTAAATGGGAGGGAGGCCATGGCTATCCCGAAATCACCCAATTTCCCGCCCTTGCCAATCTTTTTGGTGTTACCGTTGATTATTTGATGAGCGGTGAGCGCAAGGGGATTGCCATTGCAGGAAATATCCTTTTGGATCAGATCAAGGTGATCGATGAGTATCCGAAGGAAGGCATGCTTTGCAATATTTCTGAAATTTCTCGTTCTGTGGGCGGTTGTGTGCCCAATACTGCGATCAACCTTGCCAAAATCGATCGCAGCATCCCCATCACTGCTTATGGCCGCATCGGCGAAGATGAGCAGGGCCGTTTTGTAGCCGGCCAGATGCGGGAATATGGCATCAATGTGGATCAGCTTGCTGTGGATCCCCAAGCCCCCACCAGCTTTACCGATGTTATGAGTATTCAGGGCGCCGAGCGCACCTTCTTCCATGCCAGAGGCACCAATGCTCTCTTTGGCCCTGAGGATGTGGATCTTGCTTCCCTGAATTGCACAATGTTCCATATCGGCTATATTCTTCTTCTGGATCGCTTTGATGCAGCCGATGAAGAGTATGGCACTGTGATGGCCCGCTTCCTCCATGATCTGCAGGAGCGCGGAATCAAAACCTCTTATGATGTTGTAAGCGATAGCGCCGGTAATTATAAGGCCAAGATCGTGCCTGCCATGAAATATACCGACTATGCCATCTCTAATGAGATCGAATGCTGCACCGCTTGGGATCTGGATCCCCGCAATGCAGATGGCTCCTTGAATGTGGAGAATATCCGCAAAGCCATGGAGCTTGCTGTGGAAGCAGGTGTTCGGGAAAAGGTTATCGTTCATTGCAAGGAAGCAGGCTTCTGCCTCAATGCTCAAACCGGTGCCTTTACCATGGTGCCCTCTTTGAACCTGCCTAAAGAAGTTATTGTGGGCAGCGTGGGCGCAGGGGATGCCTATTGCTCCGCTTGCCTCTATGCGATCTATAATAAATTTGAGGATGCCGATATCCTGAAATTCGCTTCCTCTGCCGCCGCCTGCAATCTCTTTGCAGCCAACGCAGTAGACGGAATGCGCACTAAAAATGAAATTTTAAAAATGGAAGAGCAATATGGGAGGTTATCATTATGAAAAAGAGCACCTATGATCAGCAAGTAAAAAAAGCATTGGCCTTTTATGAGAAGGCCGGTATCGTTCTCTCCGAGGAAGAGAAGAATAATGTTGAAGTTGCCGATTTCGGCCTTGATCGGGTAGAAGAGCTTGGCCTTCAGCTGGTGGTTTATATTAATACCGACCGCGTTTGCGCCAAAGAAATGGTTCTGGAGCCCTTCCAAACCTGCCCTGAGCATCGCCATGTTCCCACCGCCGGTATGGATGGCAAGGAAGAAACCTTCCGCTGCCGCTATGGTAAGGTTTATCTCTATGTTGAAGGGGAAGGCAAGAAGGAAGATATCCAAGGCAAGATTCCATTCAGCCCCGTAACTGTTTTCCATGAGGTTGTTTTGAACCCCGGCGAGCAGTATACCATCTATCCCAATACCCTCCATTGGTTCCAGGCCGGTGAAGATGGCGCAGTGGTTTCCGAGTTCTCCACCAAGAGCACCGATGAAACCGACGTATTTACCGATACCAACATTGTTCGCGAAACCAAACTGGAAGGCTAAAACTAATATATAAAGCCGCTCGATTATTAAAATCGAGCGGCTTTTTAATTGACTTGTAATTTTAATTGCGGTATAATAAAAAAGATAATGAATAAACGAGGAATACTATGCTGCAGAATGTACTTGAAGAAAAACTGAATCAGATGAACGAGCGCCAGCGGGAAGCGGTGGAGCATACCGAAGGCCCTCTTTTGATCTTGGCGGGGGCCGGCAGCGGAAAGACCACTGTGCTGATCAACCGCATTGCCTATCTGCTCTCCAAAGGCCTTTGCGCGCCCTATCATATTTTGGCCATCACCTTTACCAATAAGGCGGCCAAAGAGCTTTGCGAGCGGATCGATGCCATGATGGGGGCCGATGCCTTTGGTGTTACCGCCGCCACCTTTCATAGCTTTTGCGCGCGTGTTTTGCGGGCTGATATTGCCGCCGGCGGGATCTATACCGGTGCCTTTACCATTTATGATAGCGACGATAGCCAAAGAGTGGTGAAAGCGGCCATGAAGGAGCTGGAGATCGATGATCAGCTTCTTCCTGTTCGGGCGGTGGCTTCTTTTATCTCAAGAGCCAAGGACCAAAGAATTTCGCCCGAAGAATTCTGCGGCTATTTTGGAAAGGATCTGCGCCATGAGCAGATCGCCAAGGTTTATGGGCGATATGAAGCGGTGCTGCAGGCCTCCAATGCCCTTGATTTTGATGATCTTATCTTAAAAACTGTTGAGCTTTTTGAAGCCCACCCCGAAATTCTTTTGAAATATGCGGGGCGCTATCGCTATTGCATGGTGGATGAGTATCAAGATACCAATCCGCTCCAATATCGGCTGGTTTCTCTGCTCTCTTCGAAATTCGGCAACCTTTGCGTGGTGGGCGATGATGACCAGAGCATTTATAAATTCCGCGGCGCCACTATCGAAAATATCCTGCTTTTTGAAGAGCGATTCCCCAATGCAAAGGTGATTCGCTTGGAGCAGAATTATCGCTCCACGGCCAATATTCTGGATGCGGCCAACGGTGTGATCGCCCATAATGAGGGCCGAAAGGGGAAAACGCTCTGGACAGCAGGGCAAAAAGGCGATCCTGTATATCTAAAGCGCCTCTCCGATGATTTTGAAGAAAGCCGCTTTGTGGCAGAAACCATTCAGGAGCGCATGGTGAAGGATGGGGCAAAATTCAGCGATTTCGCTGTGCTCTACCGCACCAATGCCCAATCCAACTCCATGGAGCGCTATTTGGTAAAAAGCGCCATTCCCTATAAGGTTGTAGGCGGATTTCGCTTCTATGAGCGCAAGGAAATTAAGGATATCTTATCTTATCTTCAGCTCATCAATAATGAGCGGGATAGCCTTCGCTTAAAGCGGATCATCAATGAGCCCAAGCGCAAAATCGGAGCGGCAACAGTTGCCGCTTTGGAAGAGATCGCCATGGGCGAGGGGATCTCCATGCCTGCAGTAATGCGAAAGGTAGAGGAATACCCCGCTCTTTCCCGCGCCGCCGGCTCCTTGAAGGAGTTTGTAAGAATTTGCGATGATCTGAAGAAGAAATTAAGCGATACTCCTTTGGATGAATGGATCGGCATGGTCGCAAGAGAAAGCGGCTATGTGGCGATGCTTCAGCTGGAGGATACCGATGAGGCCAAGGACCGCCTCAATAATATCATGGAGCTTTGCTCCTCTGCCGCCCAATATCAAAAAGAAAATCCCGAAGGCGGCCTTGCAGGCTTTTTGGAAGAGATCTCTCTGATGACCGATCTGGATCAGCTTGGGGAAGATGAAGACCGCGTTGTTTTGATGACTCTTCATAGCGCAAAAGGCCTTGAATTTAATTATGTTTTCATGATCGGCATGGAGCAGGGGCTCTTCCCCAGCCAAAGAGCGCTGGATGAAGCCGATGGGATCGAAGAAGAGCGGCGGCTGATGTATGTGGGCGTTACCCGCGCCAAAAAGGTGCTTTATCTGCTCCATACCCGCCAAAGAATGCTCTATGGCCGCACTCAATTTTGCGCCCCCAGCGAATTCTTGAAGGAGCTTCCGCCCCTTGTATGCGAGGATCTTACTGTGCGCACCGATGATCTTTTTGCAGGCGCTTCTGCAAAGGGCTATACTCCGCGCACCAATACTGCTCCGTCTCCCGTGCGGTTTGGCTATGCCGCGCCCCAAAGCGCTCCCGCCATTCGCCGCCCCGCTCCCGCCCAAGAGGCCGCGCCTTTTGCCTTCGAAGCAGGGGATCGGGTGCATCATAAAACCTTTGGGAACGGCACTCTTTTGAGCAAAAATCCCATGGGCAGAGATTTTCTTTTGGAGATCGAATTTGATCAGGTTGGCAAGAAAAAGATCATGGCCAACTTTGCAAAACTAACTAAAGGAGAATAAAAATCATGACTAAAATTGATATTTTCAGCGGCTTTCTCGGTGCCGGTAAAACCACCTTGATTCAAAAACTGATGAAAGAAGCCTATCAGGGTGAAAAATTGGTATTGATCGAAAATGAATTTGGCGAGATCGGCATTGATGGCGGCTTTTTGCAGGAAGCAGGAATCGAGATCACCGAGATGAATTCCGGTTGTATCTGCTGTTCCTTGGTAGGTGATTTCGGCAAGGCTCTTGCTAAAGTGATGGAAGAATATCATCCCGACCGCATCTTGATCGAGCCCAGCGGTGTTGGTAAACTCAGCGATGTGATCGCAGCCGTAACCGATCTGGAGCTTGTGGATGTAAAGCTCAATTCCTTTACAACTGTGGCCGATGCATCTAAATGCAAAATCTATGCCAAGAATTTCGGCGAGTTCTATAATAATCAAATCGAGCATGCTGCTTGCATCATTTTGAGCCGCTCTCAAAATGTGAGCGAAGAAAAATTGGCGGCCGCGATCAAGCTTTTGCAGGAAAAAAATCCCAAGGCTACCATTGTGGCAACGCCTTGGGATCAGTTGAGCGGAGAGCAGCTTCTTCGCGCTATGGAGCAAAAGGATGGCCTTGCGGCGATGATGGAAGAGATGGAGCATCATCATGAGCACCATGACCACGATGAGCATTGCACCTGTGGTTGCCATGACCATGCGCATCATCACGATCATGAGCATGAGCATGAGCATCACCATCACCATGAGCATCACCACGATCATGAGCACGAGCATCATCATGACCATGGCCCCGAATGCACCTGCGGTTGCCATGATCATGATCACCATCATCACCATGCCGATGAGGTATTTATGAGTTGGGGCAAGGAAACTGCCCATAAATATACTTCGGAGAAATTGGAAGAGATCCTCTCCGAGCTGGATACCGGCGCTTATGGCACCATTTTGCGTGCCAAAGGTATGGTTGCAGGGGAGAAGGGAGAATGGCTTTTCTTTGATTATGTCCCCGCTGAAAGCAATGTGCGCGCCGGCGCCGCTCAGGTAATCGGCCGCCTTTGCGTGATCGGAGCAGATTTGAAGGAAGAGGCTCTTTTGAAGCTCTTCTGCTTGGAGGATTAAAAAATGGATCAAATCCCTGTTTATCTTTTCACAGGCTTTTTAGATAGCGGAAAAACCCGCTTTATTCAAGAAACCTTGGAAAATAAAGATTATAACGACGGTACCCCGACCCTTGTAATCGTTTGCGAAGAGGGGGAGGAAGAATATGATCTTTCTCGGATGCCCCATGCCGAGCGGATCTCGATCCAAACCATCGAGGCCCCTGAAGATTTAAAGGTCAAGCATCTCCAGCGCCTTGCCAAAGGTTGCCGCGCCCAACGGGTGTTTTTGGAATATAACGGAATGTGGGATAATAATATCCTCAATGAAGCCCTGCCCGAGGGGTGGCTTGTGGTGCAGGAATTCTGCTTCATGAATGGGGAAGATATCCTTACCTATAATGCCAATATGCGCAATTTGGTGGTAGATAAACTGCAAACTGCCGAAATGGTGATCTTCAACCGCATGGAAGAAAAGGCCGATGTGATGCCCTATCATAAATTGGTGCGGGGCATCTCTCGCAGAGCCGATATTGTATATGAAACCAAAGAGGGAAGAGTGATTCCCGATACTATTGAGGATCCTCTGCCCTTTGATGTGGAGGCTCCGCTGGTTAAGATCGAAGATATTGATTATGCAATCTGGTATCGGGATCTTTCGGAAGAGCTTCCCAAATATGAGGGTAAAACAGTGCAGCTTAAGGGCCGCGTGATTTTGGATCAGCGAAGCGATGGCAGCTTCTTTGTTTTTGGCCGCCAAGTGATGACCTGCTGCGTTGAAGATATTCAATTTGCAGGGGTTGCTGTTTGCTATCCTGATGCCTTTTCTTTAAAGAACGGAAGCTGGGCCACCGTTACCGCCAAGATCCATATCGGCTTCCATGAAGCCTATGGAAGGGAAGGTCCGGTCCTTACCGCGATCGAGGTAGAGCCTGCTCTTCCACCCCTGGAAGAGGTTGCAACATTCTATTAAGAGTATTAATGGAGAAAAAAGAAATGTATAAAATGATCGCCTCCGATTTAGACGGCACCTTTTTGAATAGCAAAATGGAGATCACTCCCGAAAACCAAACGGCTATTAAAGCCTTGCAGGATCAAGGGGTTCTCTTTATTCCCACCTCCGGTCGCGCATATTATGAAATGGATGCGACTCTGCGGGAAAATCCCCTTTTACGTTATTATATTTATTCCGATGGTGCAGTGATCTTTGATCAGAAAACCGGGGAGCGGGATACCGCTTGTATGGATACCGCCCTTTCCAATAAAATCTATGATATTATGAGCGAATATCAGGTCTTTATTGTGGCCCACGTGGAGGAATATTCTTATTTGGATGGGAAGATGATGGAGGAGCAGACTCTTGCCCATCATCGCATCAGCCCCTATTACGGCAAGATCCTTGCCGAGCGGAATGAAGCGGTGGAGAATTTCGAGGAGTTTTTTAGAAGCCGCGAGGAGATCGAGCTGATCTTTGGCTTCTTCCATAGCGATGAAGAGATGGCGGAATGCCGCAAAAGATTGGAAGCCTTGGGCGGCCTGCAGGTGGTCTCCTCCGAGCCCGGCACCTTCGAGATCATCTCCGATCGGGCGGGAAAGGGTAACGGAGTTTTGCGCCTTGCTAAAAAGTTAGGGGTTGCTCCTTCCGAGGTGATTACCGCAGGAGATAGTTCCAATGATATCTCTATGCTCCAAATTGGAGGCCTCTCCTTGGCCGTTTCCAATGCCTGGGATGAGGTAAAAAAGGCTGCCGATCGGGTCATCTGCTCCAATGATGAGCATATCGTTGAGTATATTTTAAAAAATATCTGTAAGGAGTAAAGGAAATGAATATTTGGCATGATATTGATCCCAAAAGGATCAATCCGGAAGATTTTGTGGCTGTTGTGGAGATCAGTAAGGGCAGCAAAAAGAAATATGAGCTGGATAAAGAAACAGGCTTGATTATGCTGGATCGGGTGCTCTATACCTCAACCCATTATCCCGCCAATTATGGCTTTATTCCCCGCTCCTTTGGTGATGATGGGGATCCCCTTGATGTTCTGGTGCTCTGCTCCGAAGCGCTGGAACCCCTAACCTTGGTGCGTTGCTATCCTATCGGCTATATCAGCATGCTGGATGGCGGCCGCAATGATGAAAAGATCATCGCCATTCCCTTTGCTGATCCCACCTATAATAAATATCGCGATATCACCGACCTGCCGCCTCATATTTTCGATGAAATGACTCATTTCTTCTCGGTCTATAAATCCCTTGAGCATAAGGAGGCTGTTGCCGGTGAAGTGCAGGGTAGGGAAGCGGCTGTAAAGGTCATTCAGGCTTCTCTTGATAACTATGTTGAAAATTTCTGCCGCTAAAAGGGCCTTTGCGCCCTTTTTCCATTGGGGGATAAAAATGAAAAAAAGAATAGGATCTTTTTTAGTTTTAATAGTGATGCTCTTTGCAATGGGCTCTTCGTGGTGCCCCTCTGCAGGCGCCGAAGCGGAGGGGAATCTTCTCTATACCGTTTCTGCCGGCGAGGCCACCATTACCGGCTATACCGGCGAGATCAGCGGGGATTATTCAATTCCCGATACTCTTGGGGGCTATCCGGTAACCGCTTTGGGCTGGGAATGCTTTGCAGGGTGCACCGCTCTGACTGCTGTTGACTTTCCCGAAAGCATTCGTCAAATCGGCGGATTTGCATTTTTCGGCTGTGAAAAATTGGCGGCCCTTGATGTTCCCGATGGGGTTGTTACCATCAGTTATTCTGCCTTTGAAGGGTGCAAAGGGTTGAAAAGCGTTGCTTTGGGCGAGGAGTTGCAATATATCAGCTCATCGGCTTTTAAGGATTGCAGCAGTTTGCTTTCTGTTGAGATCCCCGGCAGTGTGGTATCGGTTGGAACAAACGCCTTTGAGGGCTGCAGCAGCCTTGGCTCCCTTCGGGTTTTAAAGGGAGTAGGTGCAATCGGCGCCTATGCTTTTCGAAATTGCAGCGCCCTTTCTTCGGTGAATCTTGAGGAAGGGCTTGAATCGATCGGTCAATCTGCCTTTGAGGGCTGCATCAATCTTCCTATGATTGCGATCCCGAAAGGGGTATCCAAAATTGGGCGTTCTGCCTTTGAGGGGTGCCTAAAGCTAACTGCTGTTTCGCTCCCATCAGGCCTTGCTCAAATGGAGCCTCGCACCTTTTATGGCTGCAGCGCGCTAACCACCGTTAATATCCCAAGCGGCATTGCTTTGATTGGCGAGAGGGCCTTTTTCCATTGCGGGGAATTGGCATCAATCAGCCTTCCCGATAGCGTTAAAGAGATTGGCGCCCATGCCTTCAGCGGTTGCGCAAAATTGAAAACCGTTGGTTTCGGCAATGGTTTAGTTGCGATTGGGGATTCTGCTTTTGCAGATTGCTCTGCTCTTGCTGCTATCGATCTTCCTCAAAGCCTTTCTGCTATCGCAAGATATGCCTTTTTCAATACAGCCTATTATAATGATCCCGATCATTGGGTGGAAGATATTCTGTATATGGGGGATCATCTGATCGAAGCAAAATCTTCTTTGAGCGGGGCGCTTCAAGTGCGGTCAGGAATTCGATATATTGCCTCTTTTGCCTTTCATTCCTGCTCCTTGAGCGCTGTGGCGCTCCCTGAAAGCTTAGTTGAAATAGGGGAGAGCGCCTTTGAAAATTGCGTTAATTTGGAAAGGGTGGCTCTTCCTCAAAATCTTAATGAGATCGGTGCATCTGTTTTTAAAGGGTGCATCCGTATAGAAGAGATCTCTCTTCCCGATAGCATTGAAAGGATCGGTTGGGCGGCCTTTGAAGGGTGCGAAAAGCTTTCCTCTATCGCGCTTCCCAAAAATCTTTCTGTCCTTGGCGGCTCTGCTTTTGCAAGGTGCACTGCTTTAAATGCAGTTGAATTTTCCGATTCCGTTACCGAGATTGGCGGCTCTGCTTTTTATGGCTGTGTCGCGCTCCCTTCGATAGAGCTTCCCGAAAGCATTAAGGTTATCGGCAGCTCTGCCTTTGCCGGTTGTAAGGGGCTGACTTCTATGGCGATTCCTCGTAATGTTGCAATAATCAGTGCAACTACCTTTCATAATTGCACCGGCTTAAAATCGATCTCTCTCCCTGCCGGTTTGGAAAAGATTGAAGAGGGAGCCTTCTATAATTGCACCAATCTGCAATCGGCCTCTCCTCCCGATCGTGTGCAAGAGATTAGCGCTTATGCCTTTATGAATTGTGGCGCCCTGCGCTCGGTTTCGATCCCTAAAAGCCTTGAAGGAATTGCGCGTCAGGTATTCTATAATTGCTCAAGTTTGAGCGAAATTTTCATTCCCGAAAATATAACCTATATCGGGGTGGCCGCTTTTGGAAATTGCTCTTCTCTTAAGAAGATTGAGATCCCCAAAAAGGTTAAGGAGCTTTCAACCGAGGCTTTCCTTGGCTGCTCCGGCCTTTCTTCGCTGGTTCTTCCAAAAGGCATTTCCACTATTGGGATGAGCGCCTTTGAAGGGTGCACCAATCTTTCTGATGTATGGTATGGCGGCACCCTTGCAGACCGAGAAAACCTGACGGTTTTTGATACCAATGAGATGCTTCTTAATGCCAAATGGCATTGTATGTTTAGCGATGTGCCTCAAAATTGGGCGTATGATAGCATCTTTTATTGCTATCGCAACGGGTTAATGGAGGGAACTGCCAATGGCATCTTTTCTCCAAACGGAACCATGACCCGCGCCCAGATGGTAACCATTCTTTATCGCATGGCGGGAAAGCCGCAAGAGAATATTGAAAGCTTTGGCTTTATCGATGTTCCGAAAAAATCCTATTATACAAAAGCGGCAAATTGGGCGGCAAACGAAGGCATAGTGGAAGGTGTTGGAAAAAACCGCTTTGCTCCCAACCAACTGATCACCCGCGCCGAGATTGCCAAAATGCTCTATAGCTTCGCCAAATATAATGGGGAGGATGTTTCCGCCACTGCCTCTCTTGATAAGTTTGCCGATGCAGGCAAAGTGAAATCCTGGGCGAAAAAAGGCCTGCGCTGGGCGGTAGGCAATGGGATCATCAGCGGCTCGAAAAATAAAGCTACCAATGAAAATATCCTGAATCCCAATGGCAACGCTACCCGTGCCGAAGGCGCCGCCATGTTTATGCGGTTTATGGAAAAATATCATACTATTCCCTAAAAAAGGGGCTGTAAAAATAGCCGAACCCCAAAAAAGGAGCTGTAAAAAAATCCAAAGATTTTTTTACAGCTCCTTTTTATATTGAATTTTATAAAAATGCCGCCACAAAGATCCCCGCAAGAATGATTCCCGTGCATAGAAATTTATAAAGAATATTCTTTTCTTTAAAGATCAACCAACCGGTAAGCACAGTGATTAAAACCGAGGATTGCTTGATCACTGTCATCACCGTAACCTCGCTCTGGGGCATGGCGTTGGCTTCAAAAAGGAAGCGATCCCCAAGCACCAGCGAAAGGCTCATCAGCGGGATCCAATAGTTGGTTTTGAGGCTTTTCCATTCAATGGGCTCCCGCTTGATTAAAAGCACCGCTCCGTAAATAAGAGTCATAAAGAGCATGAACCAAAATTGCAGCTGCGCCGATTCCATATCCTTCATTAAAACCTTATCCATGGTGCCCGAAACCGCGTTGAAAAAGCAGTTGGCAAGGGCGGCGGCAAGGATCGGCAATGTCATGGGCTTTTTGCTGCCCTCTTTTTTCAGATTAACCAAAAGAAGCCCTGAAACAACAAGCCCCATGCCGATCGCCTTGGGCGCTGTCATTTGCTCTCCTAATATAAAAACGCCTAATAGGGTGGAAAAGATCATTCTGGAAAGATCCATGATTCCGTAAAGGCTCACCGAAATTTCCTTCAGCGCCGCCATGGCAAAGAGCCAAGCGGTGCAAACAACAGCCGATTTCAAAAAGATATAGAAGATTTGAATCGGCGCTAAAGCGAAGGCGGTTGCCGAAAAGGGGAGGGCAAAGATCAAGCCGATAAGGGTATAGAAAAAGAGGATCACTGTGGAACTCGTCTTTTTAAGAGCTGCCTTTTTCATTCCTTCGCGGCTCCCCTTCAGGAGCCCAAAGATTAATACATATAGAATCCAGATGCGTTCCATCGCCAATCCTCCTTCCTTTATTATCTTTATTCATTATAATTGTTTTTCGAATAAGGTCAAGCCTTATTGAAATCTTTTTTTCAATGTGGTAAAATAGGAAAAAATCATTTATGGAGATATTATGGATTCACTCATTTTTGCAATCAATGCAATCGCGCCGATTGTGGCGCTGATCGCCATTGGCTATCTTTTAAAGCGTATCGGCTGGATCAAGGCGGATTATGCCCGCGTTACCAATAAGCTGGTCTTCCATGTTTTTCTGCCGGTGATGCTCTTTTTAAATGTTTATAAGATCGATGATCTGGGGCAGATGGATTTTAGCTATATTCTTTATGTTATGGCTTTGGTGCTGGCGCTCTTTTTGGGGGCGATTCCTATGGTGTTGCTCCTTGTGAGAGAGCCTGCCCAAAGAGGGGTGCTGCTCCAATCGGCCTTTCGCTCCAATTATGCTTTGGTGGGAATTCCGCTCGCTCAATCCCTCTTTGGCGAGGAGGGCACCATGGTGGCAACCTTGCTTTCTGCTGTGGTGGTGCCTTCCATCAATGTATTGGCGGTAATCAGCCTGACCGTTTTCAGAAAAGGGGCCGAAAAACCGAGTGTAAAAAAGATCCTTCTCGGTATTGTGAAAAATCCCCTGATCCAAGCCATCTTTATAGGGCTTGCAGTTCTCGGAATTCGCGCCCTCTTTGAGCGGGGCGGCATTGAATTCAGAATCTCCGAGATCAAGCCTCTCTTTTCGGTGATGAATTCCCTTTCTGCTCTGGCAACTCCCTTGGCTCTTTTGAGCCTTGGGGCTCAATTTGAATTTTCCGCGGTGGCAGAGCTGAAAAGGGAGATCACTTTCGGCGTTTTGATGCGCACCGTTGTGGCCCCTGTGTTGGGCATCGGCCTTGCTTATCTTCTTTTTGCCGATCGCTTCGGCGGCGCTCATTTTGCGGCATTTGTTGCCGTGTTTGCCACCCCTGTTGCTATTTCTTCGGTGCCAATGGCGCAGGAGATGGAAGGGGATGTGCGCCTTGCGGGGCAGCTTGTGGTTTTTTCTACTCTCTTTTCCGCCGTCTCCATCTTCCTTACTGCTTTTCTTCTCCGATTGGTCGGAATTTTCTAAATAAAAAAGGAGATGCCATCAGCATCTCTTTTTTAGAGACTGTCAAAAAAGTCCCCGACCGCAGAAAATAGAAGAAAGCAACCAGATTGTGCCAATCAATAGGTTAACATGGAGAAGGAAGTATCATTCTTTCTCCTTGTTTTCTATAAAAGGAAACAATCCGCATGGCGATGCGGATTTTATTGAAATTTTCTGCTATCCGCCAAACCGCTCTCTACCGCACCTATGTGCGCCGACGAGACCGGTTTGGCGAATTCGGAAACATTTTTGAGAGTCTCCCGGCGTGTCAAAGATGATAAAAACAGAGTTCTTTGACACGCTGAAGTGCTATGCCGATCTTGGCATAGCACTTATGCTTTTTTCGCATTTTACATTTTGGTTTTTGTGATATAAAATAATCAGGAAAGTTTAAAAAAGGAGCATTTTATCATGGAAACCAACCGTGTAATCGTTGATGGTGTAGACCGTCTTTTGGAAGAGTTGGCCCGCGTTCGCGCGGCTCAGCGGAAGTTTGCTCAATATACCCAAGAGCAGGTAGATGCAATCTTCAAAGCCGCCGCAGTGGCCGCCAATCGCGCCCGTATTTCCCTTGCCAAGGAAGCGGTTGCCGAAACCGGCATGGGCATTGTGGAAGATAAGGTCATCAAAAACCATTACGCAGCAGAATATATCTATAATGCATATAAGGATACCAAAACCTGCGGTGTTATCGAAGAGGATAAAGCCTTCGGCACCATGAAGATCGCCGAGCCCATCGGTGTTGTTGCCGCTGTTATTCCTACTACTAATCCCACTTCTACCGCCATTTTCAAGTGCCTTCTGGCCCTGAAAACCCGCAATGGTATCATCATCAGCCCCCACCCCCGCGCTAAAGGCAGCACCATTGCCGCCGCTAAGATCGTTCTGGAAGCGGCGGTTGCAGCAGGGGCGCCCGAGGGGATCATCAGCTGGATCGATGTGCCTTCTCTGGAGATGACCAATACTGTGATGAAAGAGGCCGATATCATCCTTGCCACCGGCGGCCCCGGTATGGTAAAGGCGGCCTATTCCAGCGGCACCCCCGCGCTGGGCGTTGGCGCAGGAAATACCCCCGCCATCATCGATGAAAGCGCCGATATCCTCTTGGCAGTCAATTCCATTATCCATTCCAAAACCTTCGATAACGGCATGATCTGCGCTTCGGAGCAGGCGGTTTTGGTCAGCGATAAGATCTATGATACCGTGAGAGCCGAATTTGAGAAGCGCGGCTGCTATTTCCTCAATGAGGAAGAGATCGAAAAGGTGCGCAAGACCATTATTATCAATGGCGCCTTGAATGCTAAAATCGTTGGTCAGCGGCCTGTTACCATCGCGGCTCTTGCAGGGGTGGAAGTGCCTGAAAGCACTAAAATTCTGATCGGTGAAGTAGAGAGTGTGGAGCTTTCGGAAGAATTTGCTCATGAAAAGCTTTCTCCCGTTCTCGCCATGTATAAAACCGTCTCCTTCGAAGATGCCCTCAATAAAGCCGAGCGCTTGGTTGAGGATGGCGGATTCGGCCATACCTCTGCCATCTATCTCAACGAGATCACCGAGCGGGAAAAGCTCAATACCTTTGCCGCAAGAATGAAGACCTGCCGAATCCTTTTGAATACCCCTTCCGCCCATGGCGGCATCGGCGATCTTTATAATTTCAAGCTCGCTCCTTCCTTAACTCTTGGTTGCGGCTCCTGGGGCGGCAACTCTGTATCTGAAAATGTTGGCGTAAAGCATCTGTTAAATATCAAAACCGTTGCAGAAAGAAGGGAAAATATGCTTTGGTTCCGCGCTCCCGAAAAGGTTTATATCAAGAAAGGCTGCCTGCCTGTGGCTCTGGATGAGCTTCGCACCGTGCGCGGCGCCAAGAAGGCCTTCATTGTAACCGATACCTTCCTTTATGAAAATGGCTATTCCAAGCCTATCGCCGATAAGCTGGATGAAATGGGCATTGCTCATACCACCTTCTTTAATGTGCAGCCCGATCCCACTCTGGCCAATGCAAAAGAAGGCGCTGCCCGGATGGCCGCCTTCAAGCCCGATACCATTATTGCCCTCGGCGGTGGCTCTGCGATGGATGCCGCCAAGATCATGTGGGTTCTTTATGAGCATCCCGAAGCCGATTTTATGGATATGGCCATGCGCTTTGTGGATATCCGTAAGAGGGTTTATACCTTCCCGAAGATGGGCGAAAAGGCCTATTTCATCGCGGTTCCCACCTCTGCCGGTACCGGCTCGGAGGTAACTCCTTTCGCGGTTATTACCGATGAGAGCACCGGAGTGAAATATCCTTTGGCCGATTATGAGCTTCTGCCCAATATGGCCATTATCGATACCGATTTCCATATGAGCGCTCCCCGCGGCCTGACCGCTGCATCCGGTATCGATGCGGTTACCCATGCAGTAGAGGCCTATGCCGCCATGCTCGCAACTGATTATACCGATGGCCTTGCCTTGCAGGCATTGAAGAATATCTTTAAATATCTGCCCCGCGCCTATGAAAATGGCCAAAGCGATATTGAAGCAAGAGAAAAGATGGCCAATGCCGCAACCATGGCAGGTATGGCTTTTGCCAATGCATTCCTCGGCGTTTGCCATTCCATGGCCCATAAGCTGGGCGCCTTCCATCATCTGCCCCATGGCGTTGCCAATGCTTTGATGATCGAAGAGGTTCTGCGTTTCAATGCTTCTGAAGCCCCTGCAAAAATGGGCACCTTCTCTCAATATGATCATCCCCATACCCTTGCCCGCTATGCCGAGATCGCCGATTACCTGAATCTGGGCGGCAATACCGATGAAGAGAAGCTGGAAAATCTGATCAAAGCCATCAACGATTTGAAGGTCGCTGTTGGCATTAAGAATACCATTAAGGATTATGGTGTTGAGGAAGAGGCGTTCCTCGAAACCATTGATGAGATGGTAGAGCAGGCCTTTGATGATCAGTGTACCGGCGCCAACCCCCGCTATCCGCTGATGAGCGAGATCAAAAAGATGTATCTCAATGCCTATTATGGCACCCATGAAGAAGTATAAGGAGGCCAATCGATATGAAACTTGATAATGTGATTGCCAAGCGTTCCAATAAAATGATCTGCCGCGATGGCGATAAGGTCTATAAGATTTTCGAAAAAGGCTATTCCAAGGCTGATATCCTCAATGAAGCCCTTAATCAGGCAAGAGTGGAGGAAACCGGCTTGAATATCCCTCATATTCAGGCGGTAACCCATCTGGAAGATGGCCGCTGGGTTATCGTATCCGATTATATCGAGGGCAAAACCCTTACCCAACTGATGGGGGAGAACCCTTCCAAGATGGAGGAATATCTGGAGCTTTTTGTGGATCTGCAGCTTTCTGTTCATGCAAAGCGCGCTCCCTACCTTAATAAATTGAAGGATAAGATGAACCTGAAGATCTCTCAGGCAGATCTGGATGCCACCACCCGCTATGAGCTCCATACCCGCCTTGAGGGCATGAAGAAGCATACCAAGGTTTGCCATGGAGATTTCAATCCTTCCAATATTATTATTAAAGAGGATGGCACCGCTTATATCCTCGATTGGTCCCATGCCACCCAAGGCAATGCTTCCGCCGATGTGGCCCGCACTTATCTGCTCTTCTGCTTGCAGGGCAAGGAAGAACTTGCTAAAAAGTATATGGCCCTCTTCTGCAAAAAGAGCGATACTGCGATGCAGTATGTGCAAAAATGGCTTCCTATCGTAGCCGCTTCTCAATCTGTGAAGGGCAAAGAGGAAGAGCGTCAGTTCCTTCTCAAATGGGCAGATGTGGTAGATTACGAATAATTTTTAAATATAAAAGGCAAGATCAATCGGATCTTGCCTTTTTATATTGGGAAGGGGTGAGCCCCATCTGCTTTTTGAAAAAAAGAGAGAAATAATTGGGGGAGGAAAAATTCATTCGCCCCGCAATCTCTGCCGCTGCCATTCCTTTATCCAAAAGATAAGCAGCCTCCTTAGCTCTGAGAGCAGAAAAATATGCCTTGGGGCTGATGCCCGCGTGTTGGGTAAATAGCTTTTTGACATAGCTGATGCTGATGTTATTCTGCGCCGCTAGCTCCTCTAAAGAAATATTCGAATCAATCGATCTCTGCAGATCTCTTACTAATTTTTTGAAGATCAAGGCACCGCTCTCGGTGGAAAAGGGGCTGATGGGTGCTTGCTCGCAAAGGGCGGCTAAAAAGGCAGCAAGGGCATCTGCTGTTTGCTGAGGAATAAGCGGGGAGGAGGGAGGCTCTTTCAAAAATCGCACTGCTCCCCGAAAGATGCGCATAAATTCTTCCATCTGCTCCTCTCGCAAATGGAAAACTCCCTCAAAAAGCTGCTGCGGAAGCGCTCCACATGCAGTAAAGGATAAATTATAAAAATGGGATTCAGTGCCTCCGGCGCTTTTGATGCTATGAAATTCCATGGCATTATGAAGGATCAGATCCCGCCCCTCCAAAAGATAGATCTTCTCCTCCTCGCTGATCTCTACCGCGCCGCTCTCCACCAAAACCATCTCGATGAAGGGGTGGCTCTCGCCTTTGAATATGCGATCTTTGGCAAAACGCTGATCTAAGGGATAGCCCATCTGCCTAATTTGGAATTGTCGGTTAATTTTTTGAAGCATAAGTATCCTTTTTTATCATTTTTATAACTAAAATGATCTTTGATTATGTTTTTTGTTGTTTTATAATAGCATTAGGAATTAAATATGTCAAGGAGGCGCTATCATGAAAGAGAAGATCAGAGTGGCTTATATCGGCCTTGGGCGGCGGGGGATCGGTGTGTTGAAAAAATGTATCTCCGAGATGCCGGATGTGGAAATCAAAGTTCTTTGCGATCGAAGGGAATCGGCGCTCCAAAAAGCGGCAGAGCTTTTTTTGGAAAAAGGGGTTCCCATTCCGGAGCTTTCCACCGATGCCAAAGCCTCTATCGAGCGCCCCGATATTGATGCGGTCTTTATTATGACCGGCTGGGCGGAGCATGGGCTGCTTGCAGAGCAATCCATGCAGGCAGGAAAATATACCGCGATCGAGGTAGGGTGCGTATTTGATCTTGAAGAATGCTTCCGCCTCATTAAAATCTATGAAGAAACCAAATCTCCCCTAATGATGCTGGAAAATTGCTGCTACGGTCGGCGGGAGATGATGGCGCTGAACCTTCGGGATCAGGGGCTTTTCGGCGAGATCGTTCATTGTGCGGGCGGCTATCTCCATTATCTGCCCAAAGAGGATCTTTTCAAGGATATGATTGATCGTGCAGATGGCGAGAATCATCATTATCGCCTGCCTTATTATCTCTCTCATAATTGCGAGCAATATCCCACCCATGAACTTGGCCCCATCGCCAAGGTTTTGCGGATCAACCGTGGGAATCGCTTTGTCTCCCTCTCTTCCTTTGCCTCAAAAGCGGCAGGGCTTAAAGAAGCCGCCAAGCGCCATCTTGGCGAGGGTAGCCCCTATGCCGAGATGAACTATATTCAGGGCGATATCATCACCACCGTTCTTACCTGCGCAGGTGGCGAAACGGTGCAGCTCACCTTGGATACAACTCTTCCGCGCCCTTATTATAGCCGTGGCTTTGAGATTCGCGGCACTAAAGGCGGTCAATCGGAGGAGGGTAAATGCGTCTTTTTGGAAGGGATGCAGGAGCCGATCCGCAATAATGAAGAGGAAATGTTTGAAAAATATGATCATCCCTTGCATCGCGAATATCATGCCCTCGGTGAGCGGGGCGGTCATGGCGGGATGGATTGGCTGGTTTGTCGCGCCTTTATCGAAAGCGTGAAAAGGGGAGAAGAGCCTCCCATTGATGCCTATGATTCCGTAACTCTGATGGCCATTGCCGCGCTCTCGGAGGAATCGATCAAAAGGGGCGGCGCTCCGGTGGAATTTCCTGATTTCACCAATGGAAAATGGAAGGATGAACGCCCTTGTAATAGCGGCAAATATTCTCTCGACAAAATCGTTGAGGATCCTAAAACGCCTATCTTCCCCAAAAAATAAAATAAGGTGTTGACAATCGCAAAATTTGCGGTATAATGATACTGCACAGAGATTTAGAGAGTGCGCTTATTCTATGGAAATCATAGGGATAAGTGCACTCTTTTTTTGTGCCTGAAAATGTAATTTATTAAAAATGGAGGAATTTCAAAATGGCAAAGACCAACATTGTCGATTGGAAAACAATCACCAACTTTGTAATCGATTCTTTCGTCGGTTACGGTATCCCTCGCGAAGATGCAGAGATCTGCGCAGATGTTCTCTTGGAATCTGATAAGAGAGGCATCGAATCCCATGGTGTTAACCGCTTTAAGCCCGTATATCTCGATCGCATTAAAGCCGGCATTCAAAATCCTGTAACCAATTTCGAAATCATCAAAGAGACCCCCACCACCGCAGTAGTAGATGGCCATGATGGCATGGGTCAGGTGATCGGTCATAAGGCAATGAGCATGGCGATTGCCAAGGCCAAGGAATATGGTATGGGTATGGTCGTTGTTCGTAATTCCTGCCATTATGGTATCGCAGGTTATTATACCTCTATGGCTGCAAAGGCAGGCTGCATCGGCCTGACCGGCACCAATGCCCGCCCCACTGTTGCCCCCACCTTTGGTGTTGAGGGTATGTTCGGTACCAACCCCCTCACCCTTGGTGTTCCCACTGATGAGGAATTCGATTTCAACTTTGACGCCGCTTCCTCTACCTATCAGAATGGTAAGCTGGAGTATTATGCCCGTATCGGCAAGGATGCTCCTAAAGGCTCCTTGATCTGCACCGATGGTAATGAGTTCGTGGGCACCTCTGCCGATGCTCTCAA
This sequence comes from Eubacteriales bacterium, assembly GCA_045544255.1. Classification (GTDB taxonomy): domain Bacteria; phylum Bacillota; class Clostridia; order Oscillospirales; family QAKW01; genus QAKW01. The sequence continues at coordinate 29,518 of JAZPYP010000023.1, forward strand.
GACCATGGCAAAGCGCGAAGCAGCTCTTTGCACCCTCGGCGGCCCCGGCGAAGAGCAGTGCGGCTATAAGGGCTATGGCTATGCTATGTTCGTTGAGCTTCTTTCTGCCGTTCTGCAGGATGGCAGCTATGGTAAGGCTCTGACCGGCTTGGATGAGAATGGCAATAAAGTTCCCTTCCGCCTCGGCCATTTCTTCATCGCTATCGATACCGATCATTTCCTTGGCGAGGATGTTTGCCGCAAGAAGGCAGGCGATATCCTGCGCGATGTTCGCGCTTCCAAGAAGGTTCCCGGCGAGGAGCGGATCTATACCGCAGGCGAGAAGGAGCATATGGTTCGCCTTGCCCGCGAGAGCGGTGTGCCCATCAATGAGTCTGTGCAGGCCGAGATGGTTACTATTCGCGATGAGCTGAAGCTCGATTATAAGTTCCCCTGGGAGGACTAATGCAATGGATATCAGAAAAGAATCTTTAAAAAAGCATTATGAGTGGAACGGTAAGATCGAAGTGGTTACCCGTTGCCCCATTGAAACCCGCGAGGATCTCTCCCTTGCCTATACCCCCGGTGTTGCCGAGGCTTGCCTGGAGATCCAAAAGGATTATAATAAGAGCTATGAGCTCACCCGCCGCAATAATATGGTGGCTGTTATCACCGATGGTACCGCTATTCTGGGCCTTGGCGATATCGGCCCCGAGGCCGGTATGCCGGTTATGGAAGGCAAATGCGCTCTCTTTAAGGCCTTTGCCGATGTGGATGCTTTCCCTATCTGCATCAGAAGCAAGGATGTGGATGAGCTGGTTCGCACCATTTATCTGATCTCCGGCTCCTTCGGCGGTATCAATCTGGAGGATATCGGCGCTCCCCGCTGCTTCGAGGTAGAGCGTAAGCTGAAAGAGATCTGCGATATCCCCATCTTCCATGATGATCAGCATGGCACCGCTATTGTAGTGGCCGCCGCTTTGATCAATGCCTTGAAGGTTGTGAAAAAGAATATCGGCGATGTAAAGGTGGTTATCAACGGCGCAGGTTCTGCCGGTATTGCCATCGGTAAGCATCTTTTGAATATGGGTGTCAAGCATCTCACCATGGTGGATCGCTTCGGTATCATCTGCAAGGGGATGCCCGAGCTGAATGAGGCCCATGCCGAGATGGCCGAGATCACCAATCTGGAGCACCAGATGGGTAACCTTGCCGATGCCATGAAGGGCGCCGATGTATTCATCGGTGTATCTGCTCCCAATATCGTCAGCGAAGAGATGGTTGCTTCCATGGCCAAGGATGCTATCATGTTCCCCATGGCCAACCCCACTCCCGAAATCATGCCCGACCTTGCTAAAAAAGCAGGCGCTCGCGTGGTTGGTACCGGCAGAAGCGATTTCCCCAACCAGATCAATAATGTTTTGGCATTCCCCGGCATCTTCCGCGGCGCCCTTGGTTGCCGCGCTTCCTGCATCAACGAGGAAATGGAGGTCGCCACTTCTTATGCCTTGGCTTCCCTTATCCCCGAAGAAGAGCTGAATGAAGAGAATATCATCATCGGCGCTCTGGATAAGAGAGTGGCTCCCGCTGTTGCCGAAGCAGTGGTCAAGGCCGCAAAAGAAACCGGCGTTGCAAGAATCTAAAGCAGAAAATTGAACCAATACCGAGAAAAACCATTTGCAGTTTTTCTCGGTATTTTTTTATAAAAATAGGGGGCTGAATTCGCTGTTTTTACAGGAGTGTGGAATAGGGGGATAACTCCCTTGTATTTTAAAAAAGATTGCTCTATTATATTTCGCATAAACGATGGATTTTTATCGAAATAAAAAGGAGGATCTGAAAGATGAAAAAGCAAAACGTAACCAAAAAAGCGCTCCTGACGAGTGTGTTATCTTTGCTGATCTGCGTATCCATGCTGATCGGTACCACCTATGCATGGTTTACCGATTCTGTTACCGTTGCCGTCAATAAGATTCAGGCGGGAACTCTTGATCTGCAGCTTTTGATGCATAACGGAACCGAGTATGTGGATATCAGCCAATCAGATGCGCCGATCTTCGGCATCGGTTCTATTGCCCAAAATAATAATGCCGAAACCCTTTGGGAACCCGGTAAAACGCAGGTTGCCTACCTTGCGATTAAAAATAACGGAACCCTTGCGCTGAAATATAAGGTTGCCCTTGAGGTGGTGAATAAGGCAAACGATCTCTATAAGGTGATGCAGTATGCCATTATTCCCGATGCAGAGTATCAAGAGGTTGGCTCATGGGCCGGTAATGGGGAGAATGTTGCCGAAGGAAAGCAGATTGTGGCCGAGAATGTCTCCATGGCCCCCAATGCTACCCATTATTTTGCCCTCTCGATCCATATGTCGGAGACGGCAGGGAATCAATACCAAGATGGTCAGGTGGATTTCGACCTGAATATTTTGGCAACCCAGCTGGAAGCCGAGTTCGATAGTTTCAATAATACCTATGATAAGGATGCAAGCTATCCTTTGGGCAAGAATGCGCAGGCCTCGGAAGAGTATACAATGGAAGAAGATGGCATTGATTTTAAGGCAACCGTCAATATTCCAAAAGAAGCGCCCGAAGGGGAGTATACCTTGAAGCTTTCCTCCCCGCAGGAGATCGAAATCTCCCATGATAAGGGGATTGCTTCCATGAAGGTTGATATAAAGCTGATGCGTAATGCAGAGGGCGTTATAGAAGAAGTTTCCAATTCCGGAATTGCCTATCCCGTTACCATTCAGCTTCCGCATCCTTTTGTTGAAATGCAAGAGATCTATCATAATGGCGAAAAGCTTGAAAGCTTTACCTATGATAAAGAAGCCCATACCGTTTCCTTTACCACAACTCATTTTAGCCCATTTGAGTTGAAATACAAGGACTTTGTGGATCCCTCTGCAGAGCTGAAATATACTGCCATTGATATGAAAAATGATAAATATATCATCGAAAAAGGCATCTTTGTTGATAAAAATCCCGCCCTTTTCGATGAGACTCTCGATGATGAGAATTCCAAATATATTGCCGTTGATTTCGTGAAAGACGGAATCAAGCATTATGTGGTTAGCGAGCGGGCCTCTACCATCCTTGTAGGGGATGCCGATGATGGCGGCAGCAGTTATCCCTTTGAAAATACCAACTGCCCCGAAGTGGTATGGATTGCAAATAACGCTCTTCAAAGCGCCGGTGTTGCCAAACTGAATAAATTTGAGCATGGCACCTTGCTGATCCTTCCCGGCACCTATAAGGAAACGGCGCGGCTTGAGCCCACCACCAATATGGATATTATCGGCCTTGGCAATCGGGAAGAGGTTAAATTGATCAAGCAGAAAGTTGCCAATAAAAGTTCCAGTCATCTGCACCTTATTAATTGCAACGGTGCAGTAACCCGCGAGGAGCATATCTGTGTATCTATTCGCAATTTAAACCTTGATGCAACCGCTAAAAACGGCACACCTGCAATGATGGAAAATGCTGCAGTGCAGGCGATCCGCCTGACCAAAGTAAAATGCTATGATCTGGTTGTAAAGGGCGGTACGGTATTCTATATTAACGGTAAATATGATGCGCGCGGCACCTATATGTATGTGCAGGATACCGAAGTGGTCAATAGTCTGGATATTGAGCCGCAAGGTGTATCTGCTCCCTATAATTTCTATTATCATAACCTGACTGCAAAAGGCGCGCCTTTTGTTGAAAAAGAGCAGGTAGATGCAGCTCCCATCGTCAATAAGAAGATGGATCCTTCTGATTGGATTTGGGATTGATTTTAAAAAAAGCGGTGCAGCCCCTTTTTGGGCTGCGCCGCTTTTGGCTATTCATGAATGATTCCGGTAATCTCTTCTTTATGGCAAAGGTTATGAAAATATCCTTTGCCGAATTTTTCGCTTGCGCATAGCAGATAGGATCGTTTTGCATGGGTGATCATTTTGGATCGAACATTGTTTTCTTCAGGGGAGATATCGGTGAGATACCCATCATCGGAAACTCCGCGGCAGGAAAAAAGCGCAAGATCGGCATTATATCGCTCGATGGTTCGATGGGCATCTTCCCCCACCAAAGCCAAGCAATTATTTAAAAGGGTGCCGCCGGTTGAAATGGTATGGATCCCGTATTCCGCCAGCTTTAAAAGAGCCTTGGTTCCGTTGGTGATGATAGTTAAATTCTTTTTCGATGCAAGAAAGGGGATCAGATAATAGCAGCTTGTTGAAGCATCTAAAAATATAATATTATTATCCTCGATCAGATCGATCGCTTTTTTGGCAATCACCGCCTTGGCCCCGCTTTGCTCATATTCTCTGATCAAAAAAGGGATCTTATTCTTGGAAAGAGCAGTCTCTTCCAGCATTGCTCCGCCATGAATGCGCTTGATCAGGTTTTGCTTTTCAAGGCTCTGCAGATCTCTTCTGATGGAAGGCTCGCTGATAAATAGCGCGTTGGCAAGGGAATGCACGCTTGCGCTCTTCTCTTTGAGCAAAATTTCAAGGATCTGCCTTTCTCTTTCAATGTTCATTCGGCTGCCTTCTTTCTAAAGAATTGATCAGAATCATGATCATTTGCTCAAATATAATGGCGCAACTTGCGCAAAATGATCATTTATTTTATAATAAACTCAAGCATTGAAAATGTCAATAATGCTTCAAAATATTTTTTAAAAGGCGGTAATAATTATGGCGATTATCACAGTTATCTGCTCCGGCATGATGGGCTCTGCCATCACCTTTCCTGCGGCCCATAATGGGCATACCATTCGTTTGGTCGGCTCTCCCTTGGATACCGATATTATCGACCATGGTAAAAAAACCAATGAGCATTTAACCCTTTCTTTATATAGAAAGAATAACGATACCAATGGGGTAGATGAACCCTTTGTAATGCCCCCTTCTGTTTCCTTCCATTATATCGAGGAAATGGAAGAATGTATCAAGGATGCCGATCTGATCATCTGCGGCGTTTCTTCCTTTGGAATGGATTGGTTTTGCGAGAATGTGATTCCGAAGCTTCCCGAAAAAACCCCGCTGCTCTCGATCTCTAAAGGCATGATCGATGATGGGGAAAATAAGGGGCGGCTTATCTCTTATCCTGAATATATGCAGCGCTTTACCGATAAGGATCTGAAGATCTATGCAGTTGGCGGCCCCTGCACTTCTTATGAGCTTGCAGTGCAGGATCCCACCGAAGTGGTATTCTGCGGCCCCGATATGAAAACGCTGCGTTGGCTTAAAGAGCTTTTTGAAACCGATTATTATCATATCAGCCTTTCTACCGATGTGCATGGAGTGGAATGTGCGGTAGCGCTGAAAAACGCTTATGCTTTGGGCGTTGCTTTGGCAATCGGCCTTTCCTATAAGAAAGAGGGCAAGAAATTTGAGCATTATAATTCTCAAGCCGGCCTCTTTATGCAGGCCTCCCGTGAGATGTATCTTTTGATGGACGCGCTGGATAGCCATGCAGAGCGCAATATCTTTGTGGGCCTTGGGGATCTTTATGTTACTGTTTTTGGCGGCAGAAACCGCAAATTAGGCGCTCTTCTCGGTCAGGGCTATACCTATAATGAATCGATGGAGCAGCTTCCCGGTATCACCATGGAAGGCGTTGTAATCAGCCGCCGCACCGCTGTTGCTTTGGAGCAGATGGCCGCTTTAGGGAAGATCGATATGAAGGATTTCCCCCTCCTTTGGCATATCAAGGAGCTTTTGCAGGATGAGGCCACCATCAATGTGCCTTGGAAAGCCTTTGAAACCGAATACGAAGATTAATTCTATTTTTTAAAAGGGGCTGTAAAAATAGTCCGAACCGCAAAGGGCAGGAAATTATAAGGCCTTTTTTACAAAGAAACTGAAGAAAACCAAGAATAATGATAGAAAATATCGAATTTTCGATATTTTCTCCCATTTGAATGCCCTTTGCT
>JAZPYP010000024.1:0-4009 GCA_045544255.1 Eubacteriales bacterium
ATTTCATTAGAATTTTCTGCTATCCGCCAAACCGCTCTCTACCGTGCGTCAAACCTAATGGTAACCGTTCCATTTTGCTCAATAGCAAAACACCACTTATACCATTAGGTTCTCCTTTTCCCCAACAAAACTTTTGTTTTGTCGGGGTGCCCCAAAAAACGCCGACGAGACCGGTTTGACGAATTCGGAAACATTTTTGAGAGTCTCCCAGCGTGTCAAAGATAATAAAACAGAGTTCTTTGACACGCTGAAGCGGGCAAAGAGCTTCATGCTCTTTGGGCGCCTATTTTTATCGGGTTTGATCTTCAGGGATCAGGCTATAATCAAACATAACCTCTGAATGGTTATCCCAGATCAACTCTTTTTTGATCAGTGCGCCATCGGCGCGGCAGGTGGTTTCCCGATAGATTTTGGAGATACGATAGAATTTTTCTCCTTCTTTGCTGAAATGATGGTCTTCCTCTGTGATCTGATAAGTATGGGGAAAGGCCTGCTCGCTTCGCAGCTCGGCATGGAGCTCTTCTCCTTCGCACCAAAGGTGCAGTTGCAGAATCTGATCGGTATTGTTGAAGAACTGGAAATCCAGATTATTATAGCTGACAGAAGTGCCCGCGCTCATCGGCACCCGCTTCCCCGCATCCGGTGCCAGAGCATCGGAATGCTTATGAAATTCGGTAACCTTTAAGGGGCTGTGCAAGACCAAAAGATGAATGGTATTGCCAAGGTTGCAAAGGCCGCCGCCAATGCCTGCGACGAGCTGATTCTTCTTGATAATGCGCCCTTCTTTATAGCCTTTTTTCTTGGTGGTCTTTCCAACCGTTTTCCAAAAAGAGAAGGTTTCACCGGGGCGGATCAGCAATTTATCAATTTTTTTACAGGCCAAATCAATATTGACAGCCTTATTAAGCTGATGGATAAGATCTACCCCCGGCGCTCGCTTGATCATATTGGAATGATGCTCAAAAACAAGGTGGGAGAGCAGCATTTCATTTTTGACCTTTGCATATTTTTTTCCGCTGAAAAGATTTTTGATATGGCGCTTGCAGATCTCCTTTTGCAAAGAGATTTTATAGCAGGTGGGGCTGATTTCGCAGAAAAGTTTTTTTCTTTTGGCGGGCATTTTTGCCGCCTCCCTTCCGATTTCAATTTCTCCCAGCCGATGCTGATATTTTTTGGCAAAGCGATAGAGCATCAGAATGATTTTTTCTAAATTTCGCTTAATGCCGATCTTTTTTTCATCGGGATAGCGCAGATAGCGCACCAAAATATTCGCAATGCCGCTTTTATTGGCACCATAAATATCCGAAAAGATCTGATCCCCAATGTAGATCGCCTCGCTTTTCTCGATCTTCAGCAGCTCGATGGCTTTTAAAAATCCGGCTGTCCGGGGTTTATCGGCTTCTTCAATATAGAGGGTATCGATGTTTTGAATAAAGCGCTCGATCCTCGCTTTATTGTTGTTGGATAATAAAAGGGTTTTAAAGCCAATGCTGTGGATTGTTTGAAAGAGGGCATCAATTTCGGGGGTGGAATCCTCTCCGTGGTGGGTGAGGGTGTTATCAATATCGAAGAGAATGGCTTTATAGCCCATTTTATAAAGCTTTTGGTAATCGATGGTGAATACGCTCTCGGCATATTCATAAGGAAAATAGGCTTTAAGCATAGGCAATCTCCTTTTGAATATGATGGAGCACCTCTTCAATCTGCTCCTCAATGCTCTCCCCAAAGCGATGATCAAAGAAGGCTCCGCCAATGGTAAAGGCCCAAGGGCTCGCTTCCTTGATTTCATCGATTCGCTGCAGGCTGTTGATGCTCCCTGCCACGCAAATCGGCGCATCGATCTCTTGGATAAACCTGCGAATCAGCAGGGTGGCATCTCCTTCATAGCGATAGCCTAAAAGATCAAAGCCGAAAACCCCTTTTTTCAGATGGCTTTTTGCCTCTTCAATCATCTCTTCAATAGATCCCTGCAGAATGGAGGGGCGCTCCGATACCTTGCCGATAAAGGGCATATATTTCAGATTGTTTTCCTTGCAAAAGGAATGGACCGAATCATAAAATGAAGTGCCCATCAGAATATCGCAGCCGCACTCTGCTGCCATTTCAGCGCCCTTGAGGCTCTCCTCTTCCGAATAGGCTACCACCTCTAAAATAGTAGTTTTGCCGCATTCCTTCATTTGCGAAAATAGGGCCTTCATCTCGGGAAGCGGAAGCCCTTCTTCTTTGAAGCCCCAATATTCTACCTCGCAATCTTTGCATTGCTCAAAAATTTCGGCGGCATCCTTTATGGTATGATCGTTGTAGGTCAGCATAACAATAAGCTTGGGCTGATGGTTTCTCATTTGAGGAATCCTCCCATACTTTTTTTCGCTTTATCTATCAGTATATCATATAATGAAAATTCTGTAAATCCTTTTCAATATTTTGTCGAAAAGATGGGTTTGCCAAGAAAACTTTGCAAAAAAGAACTTGACAAGTAAACTTGGCAGTGCTATACTGATCTTGCAAAGTAAACTTGTCAAAAGGAGAGCTAAAAAATGAATAAAGAAGAAATTTTGGCTAAAAGCCGCAAAGAAAATAAAGATAAGCCCGATGAGCGGGAACTGATCGTGGTGGGAAAATCTGCTCGGATCGGGATGATGGTAGGCGCCTTTCTTTGCGTGGCGCTGGTGTTGGTCAGCGAATTTGTTTTGAATAATCCCATTCTTGGTATTACCGGCTGGTTGATCTATTTCGCGCTGCTGGGAAGCACCAATCTTGTAAATTATATTTATCTAAAAAAGAAGATGCGCCTGGCTTATGCAATCGTGGAGCTTCTGTTTGCTGTTGTTTTTGCAGTGGTGCTCTTTATTAAGGGGTGAGCCGAATGGAAGATAAATTGATTTTGCGTAACCGCCTTAAAGAGGTAAGGGTGGAAAATGGGCTCTCCCAGCAGCAGCTTGCAGAGCTGGTGGGCGTCTCCCGCAATACCATCAGCTCTATCGAGACAGGGCAATTTAACCCCACCGCAAAGCTCGCCCTGATCCTCTGCATCGCTCTGGATCAAAAATTCGAAGATCTTTTCTACTTCGAATAATCCAAATCCGTCTGTAAAGCCTTTAAATGTAAATATTATAAATATAAATATTTATAACATCAAAATAGGCTTTGTAATAACAAAAATTAGATATAAATTAATAGAGTAAAATTACACTTATAGAATATAAATTTTTATATTTATACAATCGGGAGGAGAGAACGATGAAAATATTGAAACAAGAGACTGCGGAGTGCGGGTTTCCTTATATTGCCTACATTCCGGAGCAGGTGAGCGATCATCCGGCGCTGTTGCTCCAGCTCCACGGAGCAGGGGAGCGAGCCTTTGGGGGCAAGGATCTGGAGAAGGTTTTGATCCATGGGTTTCCCAATACAGTAAACGATGATAATTTAAAGGATTGCCTCCTTTTGATGCCCCAATGTCCGCCCGATAGTTTTTGGGTGGCCAAGATCGAGAGCTTGAAAAAGTTTATTGATGGCATGGTGGAAAAGTTTGCTATTGATGAGAGCCGCATCTACCTTTGCGGCCTTTCCATGGGCGGCTTTGGCACTTGGTATACTGCCATGGCCTATCCGAAGCTTTTTGCCGCCATCGCACCCTGCTGCGGGGGAGGGATGGCATGGAATGCAGGGGTTCTGCGGATGCCCATTTGGGCCTTTCATGGTCTTGATGATGCAACGGTTTCGGCCAATCAGACCATCGAAATGGCCCAAAAATTGCAGGATAAGAATCCTAATTTCAAATGCACTCTTTATGAGGGTGTGGGGCACAATTCTTGGAGCCGCGCCTTCTCGGAGGAACTCCTCAAGTGGATTTTATCCCAACATCTTTAAGATGAATTGTCAAACTAAGTGCAACACTTTTTGATAGAAACATCAAACAAATCTACTGGTTTTTGAAAACCTAAAACTTTTTTGGGCCTGGCGTTAATCAACGCCAGGTTCTTTTTTAATGTTGTTGGACTGACTCTCG
>JAZPYP010000025.1:0-9393 GCA_045544255.1 Eubacteriales bacterium
TTCTCTTTCATGTCTAGGACCTCCTTGTTATATTATTTGTTCGGTTGGCAGACCTCTCTCATAATATAACAAGGAGATTTTTTATTGTCCATAGCTAAAGCTTTTTATCCACTGGCAGAGCCAGTGGTTGTCTTATGAATAGAATAAAGGGTTCAGGAAAAATTCCTGAACCCTTTATTATTATATCTGAAAAACTCAAATTAATTAAAATCGACAATTTCGGAATCCAAAGCCCCCAGCTCCCCTTGCGTTTCCTGATCATCCAAAACCCGATAAAGGGTTACTCGGCGCGTTTCTCCCTCTTGGGTAAAAGTGAGCTTCATTTCATCAATGCCAACACGCTCATACCGATAGATATAAACCGTTCCGTCTTCCGCGGTCAGAGTAAAATCCTCTTTTGTTTGAGAATAGGTGCCGCCAAAGATCTGATCGCCGTTTCCCAAAAAGAAGGTGTTTTCTGATTCATTAAATTCGATATAGATATCGCCGCCTTCCCAAGTGCCCCCTAACCAGGCAACATTTACAAAGGCAGCAAAAAAGATCCAAACTCCAAGCCCAATCGCCAAAAGGGGCGCGCCGATCGCGGTGGTCCATTTGGCCCATTTGGGCCATTTTTTGCGAATCTTCGGACGATTAAGACCGCAGCGAGGACAGATCTTATTGGGATCATCATGCTCCGTTCCGCAGCGAGAACAAATCATAGCAATACTCCTTTTACTTTTTAGAAAATACAGCCATCTTCCAAAAAGAAGATGGCTGAAATTATAATTATTCGCCTAAATTAGCAAAGAGATTGAGGAAATTAAGATCATCATCGACCTCTTCTTCCTTCTCCTCTACCTTATCTTCGGCCACAGGGAAAAGGCTGACCGCATTATCAAAAGAAGGCGCCTTGCGAACGGTTTCCTTGGAGGGGAAGCCGGTGGCGATCACAGTAACGATAATCTCATCCTGCAGATCCTCATTCAGAGCCACACCCCAGATAATATTAGCATCGGGATGAGCAGCCTGCTGCACCATGCGGCTGGCTTCGTCCACCTCATCCATACCAATATCGGGAGAAGCAGTAATATTAAAGATCACACCGGTGGCACCCTCGATAGAGGTTTCCAGCAAGGGGCTGGAGATTGCCATAGCAGCGGCATTTACAGCCTTATCGGCACCATTGGCGCGGCCAACGCCCATATGGGCATTACCGGCATCCTTCATGATGATATGAACATCCGCAAAGTCCACATTAACAAGGCCGGGAATCAGGATCAGATCGGAAATGCTCTGCACACCCTGACGCAACACATCGTCGGCCACTTGGAAGGCATTCAGCAAAGTGATCCGCTCAGTGGTGGCATCCTTCAGCCGCTCATTGGGAATGATGATCAAGCTATCTACATGAGCGCGGAGCTTTTCAATGCCCGCCTCAGCGCGCTTCATCTTAAGGCCACCCTCAAAACCAAAGGGCTTGGTTACGATGGCAACAGTAAGGATCCCCATCTCTTTTGCGATCTCTGCCACAACAGGAGCGCTGCCGGTACCGGTACCGCCGCCCATACCTGCGGCAATAAAGATCATATCGGCCCCTCTTAAAGCAGCCTGAATCTCTTCTTTATTCTCAAGAGCGCTATTCTCACCCACCAAAGGATCGCTGCCTGCGCCTTTGCCTTTGGTCAGCTTTTCGCCGATCTGCAGCTTAATGGGCGCTGCAGAAGAATCGAGCACGGGCTTATCGGTATTAACAACGATAAACTCCACACCCTTAACGCCTGCTTTGATCATACGATTGACCGCATTGCAGCCACCTCCGCCGCAGCCGATCACCTTTATATTTACAACATCATCGTTGGTTTCAGCAAATTCGAAATTGATCACCTGAAAAAACCTCCTGATTTTTTATTAAATACTATATATAGTATTATTCTAATCTTTTTTATGAATAATTGCAATAGTTTTTCCAAAGTTTTTATTAAAATTCTTTGGAAAATCCCAGCGGATTTTTGAGAGAAAATTTCCGCTCCGTCAGGCGGAGCGGAAATCGATCTTTTTATTTATCGGTTGGTCTGAAATAAACGCGCTCGGTATCGGATACATCAACGACAGCCTCGCGGGCAGTGCCATTATCCTCCAAGAGATAAGATGCAAGCTCCAGCTTGGTATCGATCCGATCCAAGGTGCCGATATCGATGGTAATGGTTGCGCCATAGTGCACTTGAATATCAAATCGGGCATTGAAATCCACCCGCGTTACCTGCTTCCATTGAAGGGATTCGCTGCGGCAAAATGCTTCGTAAAGGGTTTTTAAAAAGTCGGTATAATCCTGCTCTTCAGGGAAGGTCAGATATCGGCCAACCTCACCCTTTTCAAAGGTAACCCCCTTCAAAAAAGCAACGCTTTCTTCCAATGCAGGGCGCATGGTATCGGCAATAACAGGCGCTTCTTCCTCCTTTGGCGGAAGCACGATGCGATCCTCATCTTTTTCGGGGCGCACATCTCCCTCGCCCTCTTCCACATCTGCAGAGGATTCTTCTTCAGCGGAAGATTCTTCTTTGGGTTCCTCTTCTTTCGGCTCTTCCTCTTCTTTTGGTTCTTCCCCTTCCAATGAAACACCCAAAGAGACAAGCTCTGCAAAATCTAAAATCCGATACTCTTCGTTAAGAAGGGCTGCTTTTCCTCCGATCTCTACCCAAACAACCGGTTGATTTTCAATCACATCGACCTTCAATCCATTAGGCAGTTTTCGGCGAATGGTAACCTCCTTAATATAGGGGAGGCTTTCCATATCCTCGATCACCTTAAATTTATCCAAGCGGAATAAGTTCTGGCCGATTTTTAATCCCCCTGCCTCCAAAATCTCTTCGGTGGTATAGCGGGTATTCCCCTCCACTATAATGGTATCTGCATTGAAGAAGACTGTCATAGAAAGGATGGACAGAGTCATCATCAATAGGATAAAGAGCAGGGTAAAAAAGAGGACCTTCGCCTTCTTTTTCCTGCGTTTTTTCTTTTGATAATAACGCTCCACACTATTCATGACGATCTCACTTCCTTTCGGGATGCAATAATTGATCGATCTCCTTATAGATCATCTCGGCGGCATCGGGCAGAGCAAGTTCTCTGGCATGAGCGCCGATCGATGCCCGCTTTTCGGCATCATTTTTAAGGGAAAGCACCATTTCATAAAGCCGCTCGGCAGTCAGATCCTTTTCTTCCAAAAGGAGCGCGCCGTCGCGATCGGAAAGGGAGCGGGCATTATGATATTGGTGATTATGGGTAACATTGGGAGAAGGAATCAGCACTGCCGGTTTTCCAAGAACCGTCAGCTCCCCAAGGGTGATGGCTCCTGCGCGGCTGATCACCGCATCGGCAGCCGCCAGATGAGTGGGCATATCATAAAGATATTCCATCACCTTAATATCGGCATCTTCCATGGAAACGCCCTTTTCCTTCAAAAGATCGGGCATCCATTCCCAACCATATTTTCCGGTTGCATGGATCTGATAAAAATCGCGATTTTTAGCGTTGATGGCCATAAAATCAGCCATCGCTTTATTTACTTCTCTTGCCCCAAGGCTTCCCGCAAAAGAAAGAAGATAAAAATCATCCTCCGCAAGGCCAAGTTCTGCTCTCGCCTTCTCCCGCGAGAGGGTTAAAATCTCTTCCCGCAAGGGATTTCCCGAAAGCACCATTTTCTTAACAGGGCCGAAATATTGCTCGGAGCCGGCAAAGCTGATGAAAACGATATCTGCCTTTTTGGAGAGCATTTTGCTGGTAACACCGGGGAAGGCATTCTGCTCATGAATGCAAGTGGGGATCCCCATCTTTTGCGCCGCAGAAACCACAGGGCCGGAAACATACCCTCCGGTGCCCACCACCAAATCGGGCTTGAATTCTTTAATAATTTTGCGGCAACGATCTTTTGCCTTTAAGTAAAGCCAGATGGTCTTGAAATTATCCAAGGTGATCCGGCGGCGGAAGCCTTGGGTTTTAACAGCCATGAAATCAAAGCCGGCCTTCTGCACCAAGTTTTCCTCAATGCTCCCCTCATTTCCGATAAAGAGGATCTCCGCATCTTTATTTTTTGCTTTAATAATTCCGGCAATGGCCAAAGCGGGGTTGCAATGCCCTGCAGTGCCGCCGCCTGCTAAAAGAACCTTCATTCCTTAACCTCCATTCTTGCTTGCCTCGATACCGAGAGCACAACACCCATCTCAAAGAGCAAAAGCATCAGCGCAGTTCCTCCATAACTGAAGAAGGGAAGAGAAATACCGGTAGGAGGCACCGAATTGGTAACCACCGCGATATTCAAAATTGCCTGAATCGCTACTCGCGAGATGATGCCAACCACCATCAAAGAGCCGAATTTATCCTTGGCATGATAAGCGATTACAAACCCGCGCCAGATCAAAAGCACAAAAAGGATCATCACCATCAACGCGCCTACAAAGCCAAGCTCTTCGCAAACAATAGAAAAGATATAATCGTTTTGAGGCTCCGGAATATAGAGATATTTTTGCCGCGATTGGCCAAGGCCAAGCCCGAAGGGACCGCCGCTTCCGATGGCATAAAGGGATTGCACCGTTTGGTAGCCATCCCCCAAAACATTTTCAAAAGGATTAAGCCAGGTATGAATTCTTTGCCTTGCATAGGGAAGGGCAAAGGCGAAAACACCGATAGCCGCAACGCCTGCGCCACCGATGCCAAAGAACCATTTCAGGTTGGCCCCGCCCACAAACATCAGCACAACGCCGACCGAGAAAATAAGGATCGCACCGGATACATGGGTTTCGATGGCCACCAAAAAGCAGATGATCGCCAGATAGATTGCAGGGCGCAGGATGCCAACGGAAAATTCCTTCATCCGCCGATAGTTCATCGACATATAGGAAGCAAAGAACACCACGATTGCAAGCTTGCCGATTTCGCTGGGCTGGAAGGTAAAGCCGCCAAAGCCAAGCCATCTCCGCGCACCACCGCGCACAAGACCGATGCCCGGAATCAATACCATCACAAGCATAACCGCCGCCGCAACCAAAAGATAAATCGCAAATTTACCGCGCATTCCCTGATAGCGAATGCGGGAAACCACCAGCATCGCCACAACGCCGCCCACCGCATAAAGCAGTTGGCGCCGAATATAAGCATAGCTATCGCCGGTTTTATGCAAGGCGCTGACATAGCTTGCCGATGCAACCATTACCAAGCCAAAGGCTAATAGGCAAAAAACCAAAATTAAAAATACAAGATCGATATTTCCTGCTTCCTCTTTAGGGAGAAACCAGCGTTTTTTAAATTCTTGCCATTTAGTCAAATATCAAGCACCTCCTTTAGTTATCTTAAAAACATTTTTTATACATTGAAATAGCGGAAATAGAACATTCCCCAAAGAGCCAAAAGGCAACCCACCGCCGCAACAGCAGTGAATACCCCGACAATTTTAACTTCAGACCAGCCGCAAAGTTCAAAATGATGATGGATCGGAGTCATCTTAAAGATCCGCTTCCCATGGGAAATTTTATAATAGCCCACCTGAAGCACCACAGAAAGCCCCTCCAAGAGATAAAGAATTCCACCGATCAAGATGAAATAGGGCATATCATAGGCCATGGCCAAAGCGACCACAGCCGCACCCAAGAAGAGAGAGCCGGTATCGCCCATGAAAACCTTGGCAGGATGGAAATTATAGATCAAAAAGCCCATCAATCCACCGGTAAGGGCGGCAGCAAAAACAGTGATGCCGGTATTATCGCTGCCCACCTGCAGAAAATAGCCCATCACAATAAAGGAAATGGTATAGGGAAGGGAAACACTGGTTACCAACCCATCAAGGCCATCGGTGAGATTCACAGAATTCACAAAGAAGAAAATAAAGGGAATCATCACCAGAAAATAGAAAAGGGAAAGATGAATCCGAATATTAAAATAAGGCACAAAGATAGAATCGCTGATGATATCGGCGGCATAAAGCCCCCCAAGATAAAGGGCGATCAAAAGCATCAGGGGAAGCGTTTTTTGCAGAACAGTAAGGCCCTGATTCCGCTTTTTAACCACCTTGATATAATCATCGATAAACCCAACAATCCCGCACCCGATCACAAAGCCAAGGGAAAGGAGCAGGCGAAGATCCCATTCTCCCCTGCCTATGATTCCCAAAATCAGGGTTACCAATACAGTTGGGATAATAAAGATCAAACCACCAATGGTAGGGGTGCCTTGCTTGGTTTCTTTATGCCAAGAAGGGCCAACCTCTAAAATGCTTTGAGAAAATTTTAATTTACGCAGCCAAGGCAAAATCCAAGGCGCCAAAACGATTGCAACCAAAAAGCTTAAAACAACTGCGATAAGAATGATCCAGTTATTCATTTTTCCCCAACCTTTCTTTAATATCCTTGGCAAAGCCATTAAAATTCATGGAGTTAGACGCTTTAAAAAGTACCGTATCCCCCGCTTTTAAAACCCCTTGAAGAAGAGGGATCATCTCTTCCCGATCGGTAAGATGATATTTAAGGGCAACCTCTGCCTCCTCATAGATCGCCTTGGCGCGAGCGCCAAAGGCAATTAAAACATCAAGATTCTCTTTTTTGCAAAGGGCGCCGATCTGCCGATGGCCGCTCTCTTCCAGAGCGCCAAGCTCCAGCATATCTCCAAGCACCGCCACGCGGCGGGGAGCCTTCTTTGCCAATACCTTAAGGGCAGCAGCCATAGAATCAGGGGAAGCGTTATAGCTATCATCGATAATCGAAATGCCGCCCACCTTTTCGATGAACCACCGCCGACCATCGCCGCTATAGCTTTCCAATCCTTCTGCAAGCTTTTCGGGATCAAGGCCGAGCAAATGCCCTGCGCCAAAGGCGGCAAGAGCGTTCATTACCTGATGCTCCCCTTCCACTTGAAGGGTTACAGGAAGCCGCCCTTCGGGATAAACAAGGGTAAAGGAATTATCCCTCAAATCTTCCGCCCGATAATCATTATGAGCAGAAAAGCCAAAATAGCGGCAATTCTTTTGAGGCCGCGCCTGATAAAGCAGCGGCTCATCTCCATTCAGAAGGCCGATACCGCTCTCCTTCATGGTATCCACAAGCTCAAGCTTTGCTTTTGCAATATTCTCGCGACTTCCAAGCAGCTCCATATGAGCAACGCCCACATTGGTTACCACTGCAATATCCGGTGCCGCAAACTTGGTCAGATAAGAAATTTGGCCAAGGCCCCGCATTCCCATCTCAATAATGGCCGCCTGATCCTCCTCGCTCACCGATAAAGCAGTCAGCGGCACTCCAAGCTCATTATTTTGGTTGCCTTTTGTGGCAGTGGCTTTTATGCAGGTGGATAGGGCGGAAAGGATAAAATTCTTGGTTGTTGTTTTCCCAACGCTGCCGGTTACACCGATCACCTTGGCGGGCATCTCCGAAAGATGCACTTTAGCGATCGCGCCCAAAGCCTTTTGGATATCCTTCACCTGAAAATAGGGATTGCGCAAAGGCTTTTCCATGGAGCGAGTGCCGATAAATAAAAGATGATCATATTGCTGATCCAAGCCCTCGATAAAGGAATGGCCATCCACTCTTTCGCCGACGATTGCGGCAAAGATGGTGTAATTTTTCACCATTCTGGAATCGAGCACCAACTGATCCAGCTTAAAATCCTCGCCGGAATATGCAAGCCCCAAGGCTGATGCAATTTTTAAAGGAGTTAGTTTCATCTTCTTGCCAAAAATTCCTTCACAATTTCTTTTTCATCAAAATGAACCTTGCCTTTTTTCAAAACCTGATAATCTTCATGGCCTTTTCCGGCCAGAAGAATAATATCGTTTTCTTTGGCGCCCATAATGGCGGCGCCGATGGCCTCGCGGCGGCTTTCGATCACTTCATAGGGCACATTGCTGCCCTGCAACCCCTCCACCACATCTGCCAAAATGAATTGCGGCTCTTCCGAGCGAGGGTTATCGGAGGTAAGAATAACATAATCGCTGTATTTTGCTACTGCCTTTGCCATCAAGGGGCGCTTGGTGCGATCCCGATCGCCACCGCAGCCAAAAAGAGTAACCACTCTGCCTTTGGCAAAGGTTTTAATGGTTGAAAGAATATTTTCAAGGGCATCGGGAGTATGGGCATAATCCAGCATCACTGTGAAGGGCTCATTTGTTGTGATCACTTCTGCCCGACCGGGAACCTTGGGAATTTTATTCAATCCCTCAACCACCCTTTCAAAAGAAAGGCCATCTGCCAAAAGAAGCCCTGCGGCGCAAAGGGTATTATGAACAGTGAAAAGGCCGGGGGTAGAAACCTGAACCGAGGCGCTTTTACCCTGATAATGGAGCTGATAGACCACTCCCCCAACGCTTACCTCGATTTCATCGGCAAAAAGATCTGCCGCGGAATCCTTTATGGAATAGGAAAGGCCGCCGAAGCGCTCGTAAAATTCCATGCCGCAAGCATCATCCAGATTGGAAACGGCCCTTTCGGCCAAAGAGAAGAGCCGTGCTTTTGCTTCCTTATAGATCTCCATGGTTTTATGATAATCCAAATGATCTTGAGTAAGATTGGTAAACCCTGCAACAGAGAAGGAAAGGCTATCCACCCGCCGCTGATCCATTGCTTGGGAGGAAACCTCCATCACCACCGTTTTTACCCCTGCATCCCGCATTTTGGCCAAAAGTTCAAAAAGCTGATAGGGTTCGGGAGTGGTAAAGGCGGCGGGGAAGGTTTCGGCACCGATTTGATTATGCACAGTACCGATCAAGCCTGCCTTTTCCCCAAGGCCATCTAAAATGGATTTCACAAATTGAGAAGTTGAGGTTTTTCCATTGGTGCCTGTTACACCAAGGAAATGAAGATCCTTTTGAGGATTATGAAAGAAATTGGCACAGATCTGCTGATATGCAGCCCGCGTTGATGAAGCATAAAGCTCTAAAGCGCCGCTTTCGGTAGGATGCTCCGCAAGGATCACAGCCGCGCCCTTTTCGGCGGCAGAGGCTGCATAGCGATGACCATCGGTGAGTTCCCCGGGGATCGCGGCAAAGAGGAAGCCCTCTTGAACCGCTCTGGAATCGCAAGTAATTCCTTTGATCTCGATTTCGGGAATTTCGCCTTCGATTGCAACGCCCTTTAAAAGTTCAACCAAACGCATTTTTTTGTCCTCCTTAGGGTGACAGAACTCGAACCTGCCACGCCTGACAAATAATAATTTTTCGCCCAAGTCCGCCTCATCACTTGCAATACGGCAGTATTCCTGCGTTCTTCGACAAACATGGATCAAAAAATTCTTGATCTGTCAGGTCGAAGAGTTTATCACGCTTGCCTTTTTCTGAAAGGTGAAGTGTGATATTTGCAGTAAGGCTGGCGCCTTACAAAAATGAACACAAGCAAGGCGGGAAAAGGCATCGTGAAAAACCGTGACAGGTTC
>JAZPYP010000026.1:0-29619 GCA_045544255.1 Eubacteriales bacterium
CTTGATGCCTTTGCCGATGCCATTCTTTCGGAAAAACCTCATTTGGTTACCTTCTCTTGTTATATTTGGAATATTCGCCAAACCCTTGCCCTTTGCCGCAAACTGAAAAGCGGATGCGGCTGCTTGATTGCTCTTGGCGGGCCGGAAGTGGCCTATCGGGCGGAAGGGCTTCTTAAAGAAGAGCCCTTTATCGATTATATTTTGAGCGGAGAAGGGGAGTTTGCCTTTCCGCCTTTTCTGAAAATGCTTATGGAAAAAGAAGAGCCTTCCAAGGTGGCAGGCCTCTGCTATCGCCATGACCATAAGATTTTATCTAATCCCGAAGAAGCCTATACTGCTGATCCGCCATCGCCCTTTGATGATGCCTATTTGGAAGCCTTAAAGGGGCGAATCTGCTATATAGAAACCTCTCGCGGCTGCCCCTATCGATGCGCCTTTTGCCTATCAGGGCGCCTTGCTCCTTATCGCATCTTTTCTGATCGTGCCGCCATTCAAAGAGATCTTTTGAAGCTTGCCCAAAGCGGAAGCCGCACCATTAAATTTGTGGATCGAACCTTTAATGCCAATGCGGCCCATGCGGATTTTATTCTCGGATTTATTTTGGAAAACTATGGAAGGGCAATTCCGCAAGGGGTTTGCTTTCATTTTGAGATTGCGGGCGATATTTTAAAAGAGAGCACCTTTGCGCTCCTTCAAAGGATGCCGAAGGGCGCAGTGCAGCTTGAGATCGGAATGCAATCCTTCCATGAACCCACTTTAGAGGCGATCTGCCGCCGCACCGATACAAAAAAGTTGATCGCAAATATCAAGCGCCTTCTTTCCTTTGGAAATATGCATATTCATATCGACTTGATCGCCGGGCTTACCGGCGAGGGAATGGCGGAATTTGAAAAAAGCTTTAATATCGCTTTTTCCCTGCGGGCCCATATGTTGCAGATGGGCTTTTTGAAGCTTCTTTATGGCGCTCCCATGCGGGAGCAGGCAGGGGAATACCCTTGCGAATATTCCAAAGAGCCGCCCTATGAGGTTTGCGCCACCCCTTGGCTTTCCAAAGAAGAACTTGCCGATTTAAAGAAATGCGAGGATGCGTTGGACCGCCTTTATAATAGCGGCCATTTTCTTTGGACATTGGATTATCTTTTGGAAGCATTAAAAACAGAGCCCTTTGCTCTTTTTTCGGAAATCGGCAAGGCTATCGACGGAAGGGGCGCGCCCCTTGGCGAATATGCGGAAAAGCTCTATCATCATTTTGCCGCGCGGTGCGATGCTGCGCTCTTGCAAGAAAAACTGGTGAGTGATCTTCTTTGCAGCGCTTCTGCCTCTCAAATTCCCAAAGCATTAAGGATCCTTGACCCTCGCCATAAGCAGGCTGCGGCTCTTTTCGGGCAGGATAAAAAGGTGGTGATCCTTCAAGGGAGCGAGGCTCTTTTGGTGGTAGATCCCAAAAGCAAACGAGACCTTTACGGGCGCTTTGCGCATCAATTTTATTCGATTGACAAACTTTGAAGAATAGGATAAAATAAATAAAAATCCCAATAAAGGAGATTGAATATGAAAAAACTGATTGCCCTGCTTATGATGGCGGTTTTGCTGATGGCCGCAGGCTGCAAAAAGGAAGCGGCAGAGATTCAACCTGTTTATTATCCTGATACTCAAATTCCCATGGTAGAATCGGTTAGCGAATTGGAATATTCCGATGTAACCGGCACACCGATGTATCTGTATAAATGCAACGCTGAAACCAAGAAAAAGGTTCTTACAGAGTATGTTGATTATTTGAAAAATGAATGCGGTTTTGAAGAAATCGGCGAAACAGAAGGGGTAACGCTCCTTGCAAAGGATCAGATGACTATCGGCATTGCATCCAATGTAGAGGGTGCATTTGGCGTATTTCCAACTCAAAACTAAACAAAAAGCCCAACCATGCGGTTGGGCTTTTTTTAATCCAAAATTCTTCCGTCGGTGGAAATGGTGATCACCTGCCATGGTATAAATTTCCCGCTTGCTTGCAGCGCTCTTTTTACTGCATTTTCCAATCCACCGCAGCAGGGAACCTCCATGCGGGTGATCTTAACGCTTTTAATATTGTTGTTCCTAATAATTTGAGTGAGTTTTTCTGCATAGTCGCCTTCATCCAGCTTTGGGCAGCCAATTAAAGTGATATGATTGCGGATAAATTCTTCATGGAAATTTCCATAAGCAAAAGCGGTGCAATCGGCGGCGATCAGCAGATCGGCCTCTTCAAAATAAGGCGCATGGATCGGCACCAACTTGATTTGGCAGGGCCATTGGTTGAGCCGGCTCATGGGGCAGGCGCTCACGGTTGCTTTGGGAGCGTGGTCCCGATTGATGGCGCGAGCGTTTATTCCGGGGCAACCGCAGGGGAGAGGAGCCGCCTTCTTTTGGGCCTTCGCCGCCGTAACTGCTTCTTCATTATAGGCAGGGGCTTCCCGCTCTTCAAAAGAGATCGCGTCCACAGGGCAAGCCGGAAGGCAATCCCCCAACCCATCGCAATAATCCTCTCGGGTAAGAATGGCTTTTCCCCCAACCATCTCAATGGCCCCTTCATGGCAAGCGGCGGCGCAAGCTCCGCAACCATTGCATTTTTCTTGATCGATCTTAATAATTTTTCTTATCATTTCCTAATCCCTCATTATTGATTATTTTAAAAGCATTTTCCGCATTTGCAATCCCGCGCTTCCCCGCCGCGATAGCAAAGCTCATTGGGGCATTGGCCCTTTTGGAAAAAATCGGTAAGGTTTTGGGCGGTGGTTTGCGCGATATTTTCCAAAGCATCCTCGGTAAGAAAAGCCTGATGAGAAGTAACGATCACATTCGGCATCGAAATCAGCCTTGCCAAGGTATCATCCTCCATAATATGCCCCGAATTATCTTCAAAGAAGAGATCGGATTCCTCTTCATAAACATCAAGGCAAGCCGCCCCCACCTTCCGCGCCTTAATTGCTTCTAAAAGGGCATCGGCATCTACCAATGCTCCGCGGGAGGTATTCAGGATCACCACTCCCTTGCGGCATTTTTCAAGAGCCTTTTCATCGATGAGATGATGCGTCTCTTCGGTAAGGGGGCAATGAAGAGAGATAATATGGCTTTTCTCAAAAAGCTCCCCAAGCTCCACATAGCGCATGTTCTCATCTTCGAGCTCTTTGCTTGGAAACTTATCGTAGGCCAAAACCTTCATGCCGAACCCTTTGCAGATCTTAACAAAAACCTGCCCGATCTTTCCGGTACCGATGATGCCGATGGTTTTTCCATGCAGATCAAAACCGGTCAGCCCTGCAAGGCTGAAATTAAAATCGCGGGATCGGATATAGGCTTTATGAATTCTGCGAATGGAAGCAAGCAAAAGGGCCATGGTATGCTCCGCCACTGCATAGGGAGAATAGGCAGGCACCCTTAAAACATGAAGTTTGCCATGGGCATATTTCATATCCACATTATTAAATCCGGCGCACCTTAATGCCAAAACATGAACTCCGTTTTCAACCAATCGGTCGATTACCGGCGCGTTGATAGTATCGTTGACAAAAGCGCAAACTCCATCATATCCGCGGGCCAGCTCGGCAGTATCTTCATTTAATTTGGTTTCAAAAAATTTGAATGTTATCCCGTATTCCTTCCCGTATTTTTCAAAGGAAGGGCGGTCATAGGGTTTTGTATCGAAAAAAGCGATTTTCATTTTTTAAAAATCCTCCTTGATTTTCTGATATGATTATAGTACAATAAAAATGAAATTTCTGTTGAATTTTCAACAAAAGCGGTGAAAAATGAAAAAATATTTAGAAATTCTAAAAAAATGCCCTCTTTTCGAGGGGATTCATTCGGAAGAACTTTTGGCGATGCTTGATTGCCTTGGAGCAAAGCAGGAAGAATTTGATAAAAAATATACCATTTTTTCCGAGGGCTCGCCTGCCCGCCGTCTGGGTGTTTTGCTATCGGGCTCTGCGCAGGTGATTCGGTTGGATTATGATGGCAATCGCAGTATCCTGATGGAGATTCAGGCAGGGGAGCTTTTCGGGGAAGCCTTTGCCTGCGCAGAGGTGGATGAGTTGCCGATCTCGGTGGTGGCCAATGAGCCTTGCAAAGTTCTTTTGATCGAGAGCCGCCGCATCCTGCAAACCTGCCATAGGGGCTGCGGCTTTCATCACCGCTTGATCTATAATTTGATGAAAGACCTTGCCACCAAAAACCTGCAGCTTCATCAGCGAAGCATGATCCATTCGGAGCGCACCACCCGCGAAAAGCTTCTTGCCTATCTTGCGCCTATGGCCAGAAAAGCGGAGGGCGCAGCGTTTACCATTCCTTTTGATCGGCAGGAGCTTGCTGATTATTTAGAGGTAGACCGCAGCGGCCTTTCTGCCGAGATCAGCAAACTGCGCAAAGAGGGGATCTTGGAGAGCCGCAAAAAAGAATTTCGATTATTATAAAGGGGAGAGAATAGATGAAACTTTTATTTAAGCAACGCTTTTTTTCATGGTTTGATAGCTATGATATTTATAATGAGGCGGGGGAAACTGTTTATACGGTGAAGGGCACCCTTGCATGGGGGCATCTTTTAAGAATTTATGATGCAAAAGGGGAAGAGATCGGCTGTATTCGCGAAAAAATCTTCTCTTGGCTGCCCAAATTTGAAATTTATCTTGGGGAGCAATATCTTGGCTGCATTAGCAAGGAATTTACATTTTTTAGGCCGAAATTCAATATCGATTTCAATGGCTGGAAAGTGGATGGGGATTGGCTGGAATGGGAATATTCGATCCTGAATTCCTCCGGCTGTGAGATTGCCACCGTAACCAAAGAGCTATGGAATTGGACCGATACTTATTCCATCGATGTGGCCGATCCTGCTGATGGGCTTTATGCCTTAATGTTAGTATTAGCTATTGATGCGGAAAAATGCTCCAGAAATAATCATTAAAAAAGGAGCTGTAAAAAATCCTGCGATTTTTTACGGCTCCTTTTTTATTTATTCTTTTTTCTTTCTCGGAGTTCTTTGAAGAATTCTTTAAGAATCAGGCTGCATTCCTCTTCCATCAATCCTTTTTGGATTTCGGGATGATGATTCCAAGGGTGGGAAAGCAGATCGCAAAGGCCGCCCATGGCGCCTCCCTTTGGATCGGAAGCGCCGAAAATAACCTTCGGTATGCGGGTATTGATAATTGCACCGGTACACATTGGGCAGGGCTCTAAAGTAACATAAAGGGTGCAATCCTCCAGCCGCCAAAAGCCCACCTTTTTGCAGGCTTTTTTGATGGCGATCAACTCCGCATGGGCAAGGCCATCTTGATCGATCTCGCGGCGGTTATAGCCTCTTGCGATGATTTTATGATCCTTCACTATAACAGCCCCCACCGGCACTTCTCCCAGAGCGGCGGCTTTTTTTGCAAGGCGCAAGGCCTCTTTCATATATTTTTTATCCATTCCGATCAACTCCTGTTTTTATCTTAATATACATTGGGATAAAAAGTAAAGATATTTTTTTAAAACTCTTTACTTTATGATTTAAATTTGATAATATAATAAATTGAAATATTATGATTAATGGAGGGATAATAGATGAATATCGCAGTATTATTCGGCGGTAAATCCTCTGAACATGAAGTTTCCCGCAGCTCGGTTTGCAATGTTTTGCGGCTGCTGCAGGATGAAAAATATAATCTTACCGTAATTGGTATTACCAAAGAGGGCGCTTGGCTTAAAACCGAAGCCTCTTTGGAAGAGATCAAAAGCGGCGCATGGGAGCAGCATCCCTCCAATGAGCCTGCCTGGATCTTGCCCGATCCTTCGGTGAAAGGGATCCGCACTGCAAGCGGAAAGGTCATTTCCATCGATGTCGCCGCTCCTATTCTTCATGGTAAGAATGGGGAAGATGGCTCTATTGCCGCCCTCTTCCAGTTGGCAGGGATCCCCCAGATCACCACTTCGATGACCAGCGCCGCCAATTCCATGGATAAGGCGCTCACCAAGCTTATCTGTGAAAAGGCGGGAATTCCCCAAGCAGATTGGTGCTTCTTCTATAGCAGAGAGCTTTCTGATATGGATAGTGTTGTGGAAAGAGCGGAAAAGGCTTTGGAATATCCGATCTTTGTGAAGCCTGCCAGCGCCGGCAGCAGTGTTGGAATCAGCAAATGCCATAACCGCGAAGAGCTGATCAAAGGCCTGCGCCTTGCCGCCGAGCATGATTTTAAGATTGTTTTAGAAGAAACCATTGTGGGCCATGAAGTAGAAGTGGCGGTGCTTGGTAATGAGGAGCTTTTTGCTTCTCTGGTCGGCGAGATCGCGCCTGCCGCTGAATTTTATGATTATGATGCAAAATATAATGATGCGGCGTCGTTGCTCTTTATTCCTGCCCGCTTGGAGCCGGAGGTTGCCGAGCAGGTGCGCGGGATCGCAAAAAAGGTTTTTGCCGCAATGGAATGCAATGGTTATGCAAGAGTGGATTTCTTTGTAACTGCGGAAGGGAAGCCCATCTTTAATGAGCTTAATACCATTCCGGGCTTTACCGATATCAGCATGTATCCCAAGCTGATGGAAAAGAGCGGCATCGAGGGCAAGGCTCTGATGGCTCGGCTTATTGAGCTTGCGGTAGATCATTTTGAAGGGAAATAAGGAAATGAAAAATTCACCCATCGGGGTTTTCGATAGCGGCCTTGGCGGGCTCACCGCCTTAAAGCAGCTTTGCATCGATCTGCCCTTGGAGGATTTTATCTATTTTGGCGATACTGCGCGGGTGCCTTATGGCAGCCGCGATCAGGCAACCTTGGAGCAGTTCGCGCGGTCTGATATTGCCTTTTTGCAATCCTTTGGCGTCAAGGCGATCCTTGTTGCCTGCGGCACTGTCTCTTCTGTGGTTTTGCCAAAGATTGCCGATGAATATGCCATTCCTATTGTGGGCGTTATCGAAAGCGCGGTGGAAGCCGCCGCTAAAGCCACCCGCACCGGAAAGGTAGGCATCTGGGCCACCGAGGCATCGATCCGCTCCGGCGCCTATGCCAAAGGCCTTGAAGGGCGAGGAGTAGGGGAGTGTATCTCGGTTGCCTGCCCCAAATTGGTGCCTTTGATCGAAGGGGGCCATACCGATCCCGAAGATCCCATGGTGCGGGAGGCGGTGGAGGAATATCTTGCGCCGGTTCTTGCAGCAAATTGCGATACTTTGATTTTGGGGTGTACCCATTTCCCCCTGCTGGAGCGTGCAGTGCAGGCGATCGCA
This sequence comes from Eubacteriales bacterium, assembly GCA_045544255.1. GTDB lineage: Bacteria > Bacillota > Clostridia > Oscillospirales > QAKW01 > QAKW01. The sequence goes on from JAZPYP010000026.1 coordinate 7,229, forward strand.
GGGCAGGAGCTTGCGCTGATCAATGTTGGCAAAGAAAGCGCCGCCCGCTTGAAGCAAGCGCTTGCAAAGAGAGATCTTTTGCAGCAAGGCGGCGGAAATCTGCGCTATTATGTAAGCGGCCCGAAGGATGAATTTATCCGCATGGGAAGCCGCTTTATGCAAGAGGAACTTGCAGGAAAGGTAGAGGTGGCCCATGCCGCAGAATGAGCAAAAGGTGCGGGTAACAATGCAAACCCTGCAAAAAGCCGATGGGCAAACCGATCGGCAGACTCTCACCTATGAAGGAAAATATTATCAAAAAGACCAAAGCGCGCACCTTATCTATAAAGAAGAAGGAACCACCGCTCATATTCGAATCGGGGAGGCGGAGGTTCATGTGCATCGATTGGGAAGCCTTTCGGGGGATCTTTGGTTTGTGCGCGGGGATCAGCGGGATACGCGGTATGAAACGCCCTATGGCCGCATGATTCTGACTGTGGATACCGGCGATCTTTGCTGGGATCCTCAAAAGAAGCGCCTTGAGATTCGCTATCGCCTTTTAATGGAAGAGCAGCTTTTGAGCGAAAATGAAATGACGATTATGATGGAGGATATGGAATAAAATGAAAAATCCTGTTAGCGATATGAAGCAGGTGATCCTGCAGCTTGTGGAAGAGAGCTACCATAAATGCGTTGCGGAAGGGCTTCTGCCGGAAGCGGAGTTGCAAGCCTTCGATGTGGAGCAACCGAGAGATTCTAAAAATGGTGATTTTTCCACCAACTTTGCTATGAAAAATGTGCGTGTTCTGCGGAATGCGCCCCAAAAGATCGGTCAGATGATTGCCGATCATATTGCAGACCATTCTATGATCGCAAAGGTAGAGATCGCAGGCCCCGGCTTTTTGAATTTCTATCTGGGCGAAGGCTATTTCAAAGCGGTTGCCGAATCGGCGGCTGCTTTGGGCGCCGATTTTGGTAAAACCAACCTTCTCGGCGGCGAGAAGATTATGGTGGAATTTGTATCTGCCAACCCCACCGGCCCCATGCATATGGGGAATGCCCGCGGCGGTGTTGTGGGCGATAGCCTTGCCAATGCTCTTGCTTGGGCGGGTGCAAATGTGCATAAAGAATTCTATGTGAATAATGCAGGGAATCAGGTGGCCCTCTTTGGCCTTTCTCTTTATACCCGCCTGATGCAGAAGGTTCATGGCGAGGATTCCCGCGAATTCCCCGAAAATGGTTATCATGGCGATGATATCAAGGTTCTGGCTGCCGATTATTTGGCAGAAAACCCGAATTGCGCCGAAGAGCCCGAAGAGGAATTGACTCAAAAGTTGATCGCCTTCGGTCTTGATCGCAATATTGCGCGGATGAAGGCCGATCTTGCTAAATATAAGATTCAGTTCGATCATTGGTTCTTGGAATCTACCCTGCATGAGAGCGGCTATGTGGCCGAAACAGTAAAGCTTCTGGAGGATCGGGGCTGGCTTTATGAAAAGGAAGGCGCCAAATGGTTTAAGGCCACCGAGCTCGGTTGCGATAAAGATGAGGTTTTGGTAAAGGCGAATGGGTTCTATACCTATTATGCGGTAGATATCGCTTACCATCGCAATAAATTTGAAGAGCGGAAATTTGATCGCTGCATCGATGTATTCGGCGCCGATCACCATGGCCATACCCTTCGCTTCAAGGCCGGCATGAATGCCATCGGCCAAAATCCCGATAAGTTGCAGTTTGTTTTGATGCAGCTTGTGCGGCTGATGAAGGATGGGGAACCCTTCCGCATGAGTAAGCGCACCGGCAAGAGTATCACCCTTTCCGATCTTCTGGATGAGATTCCCGCCGATGCCGCGCGGTTCTTCTTTAATATGAACCATTGCGATAGCGCTATGGATTTCGATCTTGATCTGGCGCTCCGGCAGGATAACGAAAACCCGCTCTATTATGTGCAGTATGCCCATGCAAGAATTTGCAGCATTTTGCGCACCATGGAGGAGCTGGGCGTTACCTATAAGGAAGGGGCGGCAGAGGCCTATTCCTTTAATACCGAAGAGGAGCGCGCTTTGATCCGCGCTATCGCCAATTTCCCTGAAGAGATCAACGCTTGCGCTGAAGGGCTGGAAACCTCCCGCCTTACCCATTATGCCATGAGCGTTGCCTCCTGCTTCCATAGCTTCTATAATGCCTGCCGCATTAAGGGCGAAGAGGAAGCGATCAGAGATGCCCGCCTCACCCTTTGCGTGGCCGCAAAGAATACCATCGCCAATGCTTTGGCAGTAATGTCCATCGACGCCCCCGAAAAAATGTAAAACCGCTGAAAATAAGCGGTCTTCCCGCTGAATGAACCGCTCGGCGTATACCAAGATACGCCGTCGGGATTCCTTCAACGAAAATCCCACTCATTTTGAGCGGTTTTAAGAAGATGACTGAAAATAAGCGGTCCTTGAAAAAATGTAAAAAAATGCTTGCATTTTGAAAAAGTGTGTGTTATTATATATCAGTATGAAAACGGATAGTCCTCTGCAGATTGCTCGCACGAATGTCCGATATTAAAAGGAGGAAACTGTCATGGATTACTTGAAAGCAGTTACTAATGAGCAATTGAAAACCGAAGTCCCCGTTCTTAATGTCGGCGATACCGTTCGTGTCAGCGTTAAGATCAAGGAGGGCAATAAAGAGCGTATTCAGGCCTTCGAAGGCACCATTATTGCAAAGCATAATAATGGTATTTCTTCCACCTTCACCGTTCGCCGCGTAGCTTATGGCTGCGGCGTAGAGAGAACCTTCCTGGTTCATTCTCCCAACGTTGCAAAGGTTGAAATCGTTCGCAGCGGTAAGGTTCGCCGCGCTAAGCTGTATTATCTCCGCGATCGCGTAGGTAAGGCTGCCAAGGTTAAACAGAAAGTTTAATCAGCGCGCAATATCGGCGCATACCAAAAAAGAAAAAGATACGAAGGCAAGATTGCCTTCGTATTTTTTTTATTCCAATCATTTTTTTAAAAATACCCTTGACAAATTTCTATACAAATGCTACAATATTAAACTGCATCATAATGGAAAAATATCGCTTAAAATGCGATTGGGATGTAGAAATTTCCAATTATTTTTCTATTATTTTGTGCAAAACGGAGAAATTTCTCCACGGGACGATTGATTATAAAAGAAACGGAGTGATTGTATTGATGCCGAAAGAGAAAGTCTTGGGCAAAAACACAAGAATGAGCTTTAACAAGATCGATGAGATCTTGGAAATGCCCAACCTGATCGAGATCCAGAAGAAATCCTATGAGTGGTTTCTGAAAGAGGGTCTGATGGAGGTATTTCGTGATGTTTCGCCCATCACAGATTATTCCGGCAATTTAGTGCTGGACTTTTTGGATTATAGCATGCCCGATCCCCCGAAATACAGCGTGATCGAGTGCAAATCCAGAGATGCAACTTATGCTGCCGCCATGAAGGCGGTCGTTCGCCTGACCAATAATGAAACCGGCGAGCTGAAAGAGCAAGAAATCTTTATGGGAGATTTCCCGCTGATGACCGAAAGCGGCACCTTTGTGATCAATGGTGCAGAGCGCGTTGCGGTTTCCCAGTTGGTGCGTTCTCCCGGCATCTATTATGCCAAGGAGTTGGATAAAGGCGGTAATCCCCTTTATAAAACTCAGGTAATCCCCAATCGCGGTGCATGGTTGGAATATGAAACCGATTCCTTCGAGGTGATCTATACCCGCATCGATAAGAACCGTAAGCTCCCCATCACCAGCTTTATCCGTGCTCTTGGCTATTTCGCATCCCGCGATAATTATAGCCCCTTCTGCCATTTGGATCTTGGCCTTAATTCCACTATTACCGATCTTTTCGGTGCAGGGAATTTCATTGTGAAGACCCTTGAGAAGGATACTACTCATGATACCAACGAAGGCCTCATTGAGGTTTATCGTAAGCTGCGCCCCGGCGAGCCCGCCGCAGTAGAAAGCGCTGTTACTCATCTGACCAATTTGTTCTTTGATGATAAGCGCTACGACCAGTCCCGTGTCGGAATCTATAAATATAATATGAAGATGGCCCTTGCTGAGCGCTTGGTTCATCAGGTTACTGCTGAGCCTGTTGTGGCTCCCATGACCGGTGAGGTTTTGGCAGATGCAGGCGTGAAGATCGATCGCGCCCTTGCAAAAGCAATCGAAGATGCCGGTGTATTTAATGTTAAGGTTAAGATCGGCGATGGGGAACTGAATGTATTCTCCAACGGTATGGTGGATCCTGCCAAGTTCCTTTCCTTCGATCCCATGGAGTGCGGCCTGAATGAGCGCGTTCGCTTCACTGTTTTGAAGGAGATTCTGGAATCCTGCGAAACCGAGGAGCAGATCAAGGAGCAATGCGAGTTGCGCCATTCCGAGCTGATTCCCAAGCATATTATTGTTGACGATATGCTGGCAACCGTAAGCTATCTTATCGGCCTGACTCACGGCATCGGCGAGGTAGACGATATCGACCATCTGGGCAACCGCCGCATTCGTGGCGTTGGTGAGCTTTTGCAGAATCAGTTCCGCATCGGCTTCTCCAGAATGGAGCGCACCATTAAGGAGCGGATGAGCCTGCAGGATACCGATTCTGTTACTCCTCAGGCCCTGATCAATGTGCGCCCTGTGGTTGCTGCTATTAAGGAGTTCTTCGGTTCTTCTCCCTTATCTCAATTTATGGACCAGAATAACCCCTTGGCAGAGCTGACTCATAAGCGCCGCCTTTCCGCGCTGGGCCCCGGCGGTTTGAGCCGCGATCGCGCCGGATTTGAAGTGCGTGATATTCATTATACTCATTATGGCCGTATGTGCCCGATCGAGACTCCTGAAGGCCCCAATATCGGCTTGATTTCCTATCTTGCTTCCTATGCCCGCATCAATGAGTATGGCTTTATCGAGGCTCCTTATCGCAGAGTGGATAAGGAAACCGGCAAGGTTACCGATGAAATCGTTTATATGACCGCCGATACCGAAGATGCCTTTACCATTGCGCAGGCCAATGAGCCCCTTGATGAAAATGGCTGCTTCATTCGTGAGCGTGTAACCGCTCGTAGAAGAGATGAGATCATCGAGGTTGAGGGCAAATATATTGATTATGTCGACGTTTCTCCCCGTATGATGGTATCTTCTGCAACTGCCATGATCCCCTTCTTGGAGAACGACGACGCAAACCGCGCCCTGATGGGTGCCAACATGCAGCGTCAGGCTGTGCCCCTGCTTCGCCCCGAAGCACCGGTGGTTGGTACCGGTATGGAATATAAGATCGCCCATGATAGCGGCATCTGCGTTGTTTCCAAGCGGGCAGGTACTGTTGAATTTGTTTCCGCCGATAAGATCGTTGTTAATGTTGGCGGCGGTGAAAAGGATGAATATGAGCTGACCAAGTTCCTGCGCTCCAATCAGGGCACCTGCATCAATCAGAAGCCTATTGTAAGCGTTGGTGAAATCATCGAAGCAGATCAGATCATTGCAGATGGCCCCTCCACCGATAATGGTGAGATCGCCCTCGGCCGCAATATGCTTATCGGCTTTATGACTTGGGAAGGTTATAACTATGAGGATGCTGTTCTTCTGAATGAGCGCCTTGTTAAAGAAGATCTCTATACCTCTATTCATATTGAAGAATATGAGATCGAGGCCAGAAGCACCAAGCTTGGCCCCGAGGAGATCACCCGCGATATTCCCAATGTGGGCGAGGATGCCCTGAAGGATCTGGATGCTACCGGTATTATCCGCATCGGTGCCGAGGTTCATTCCGGCGATATCCTTGTCGGCCGCGTTACCCCCAAGGGTGAGACTGAGCTGACTGCTGAAGAAAAGCTCCTTCGCGCCATCTTCGGTGAGAAGGCAAGAGAGGTAAGAGATACTTCTCTGCGCGTTCCCCATGGCGAATATGGTACTGTTGTTGATGTTAAGATCTTTACCCAAGAGAATAGCGATGAGCTTTCTCCCGGTGTAAATAAGGTGGTTCGCATCTATATTGCCCAGAAGCGTAAGATCAGCGTGGGCGATAAGATGGCAGGCCGCCATGGTAATAAGGGTGTTATCTCCCGTATTCTGCCTCAGGAGGATATGCCCTTCCTGCCGGATGGTACTCCGCTGGATATCGTGCTGAATCCTCTGGGCGTACCTTCTCGTATGAATATCGGTCAGGTGCTTGAGGTGCATCTGGGTTATGCTGCCAAGGCTTTGGGCTGGAAGGTTATGACCCCTGTATTCGATGGCGCTGTAGAGAGCGATATCCGCGATATGCTCAAGAAGGCCGGTAAGCGGGAAGATGGTAAGACCATTCTTTATGATGGCCGCACCGGTGAGCCCTTCGATAATCCTGTTACCGTTGGTTATATGTACTTCCTGAAACTCCATCATCTGGTTGATGATAAGATCCATGCTCGTTCCACCGGTCCGTATAGCTTGGTTACTCAGCAACCTTTGGGCGGTAAAGCTCAATTTGGTGGCCAGCGTTTCGGTGAGATGGAGGTTTGGGCTCTGGAGGCCTATGGTTCCGCTTATTGCTTGCAGGAGATCCTGACTGTGAAGAGCGACGATGTGGTTGGTCGTGTAAAAGCCTTCGAGGCTATCGTAAAAGGTCAGAATATTCCCAAGCCCGGTATCCCCGAATCCTTCAAGGTTCTTGTAAAAGAACTGCAGTCTTTGGCGCTCGACTTTAAGTGCTTGGATGCCAATATGGATGAGATTGATCTGAGAGAGTCCTTTGAGGATGATGACGATGATATCTACGAAGCACGCTTCCGCGAAAAGGCCAAGGATGGCGCCGATATGGAAAGTATGTTTGACGATGATGATTCTATCTCTGCAGCCGCCGACGAAGAGGAAGATGAGCAGGATGGCTGGAGCGATGAAGAGCAAGACAGCGAAGAGGACGATCTGTTTGATCTGGGCGATGAAGAGGATGAAGACGATGAGTCTTCCTCTGAAGAATAAGCCAAAGATTTTGCAGAAATAGTTCGAAAGGAGTCAATTAGTTTAATATGGAATTCAATACTTTTGAAGCCGTAAAAATCGGCCTGGCTTCTCCCGAAAAGATCCGTGAGTGGTCTTATGGCGAGGTAACCAAGCCCGAAACCATTAACTACCGCACCCTGAAGCCTGAAAAGGATGGCCTGTTTTGCGAGAAGATCTTTGGGCCTACCAAGGACTGGGAGTGCCATTGCGGTAAATATAAGAGAATTAAATTTAAAGGAAAGATTTGTGAGAAGTGCGGTGTAGAGGTTACCAAAGCCAAGGTGCGCCGCGAGCGGATGGGCCATATTGAGTTGGCCGCTCCCGTTTCTCATATCTGGTATTTCAAGGGGATCCCTGCTCGTATGGGCTTGATTTTGGATGTATCTCCCAAGGATCTGGAGAAGGTGCTCTATTTCGATTCTTATATCGTTGTAGATCCCGGTGAAACCCCCCTTGCCAAAAAGCAGATTTTGAATGATACCGAATATGCCCAATATGTTGAGCGTTATGAGGATGATTTCACTGCAATGATGGGCGCAGAAGCCATCAAACTTCTTCTCAGCGAGATTGATTTGGACGAAATGGCAAAAGAGCTCAAGGAAGAGCTGGAAACTGCCAGCGGCCAAAAGAAGAGCCGCCTTGTGAAGAGGGTAGAAGTGGTAGAGGCTTTCCGCCTCTCCGGCAACCGCCCCGAATGGATGATCATGGATGTGATCCCTGTAATCCCCCCCGAAATCCGCCCCATGGTTCAGTTGGATGGCGGCCGCTTTGCCACCTCCGATTTGAATGATCTCTATCGTAGAGTAATCAACCGTAATAACCGCTTGAAGAGACTTTTGGAGCTGGGCGCTCCCGAGGTTATCGTGCGTAATGAGAAGCGTATTCTGCAGCAGGCTGTTGATGCGCTGATCGATAATGGCCGCCGCGGTCGCCCCGTAACCGGCCAAAATAATCGCCCCCTCAAATCCCTTTCCGATATGCTGAAGGGTAAGCAGGGCCGTTTCCGTCAGAACCTTCTCGGTAAGCGTGTAGACTATTCCGGTCGTTCGGTTATCGTGGTTGGTCCTGAACTGAAGATCTATCAGTGCGGTCTGCCGAAGGAAATGGCAATCGAGCTGTTTAAGCCTTTTGTAATGAAGAAATTGGTGGCCGATGGTTTGGCAACCAATGTGAAATCCGCCAAGAAGATGGTTGAGCGGATGCGCAAAGAGGTCTGGGATGCGCTGGAGAGCGTAATCAAGGAGCATCCTGTGCTCCTCAACCGTGCGCCTACCCTCCATCGCCTCGGTATTCAGGCTTTCGAGCCCGTCCTCGTTGAGGGCCGCGCTCTGAAGCTCCATCCTCTGGTTTGTACCGCATTTAATGCCGACTTCGATGGCGACCAGATGGCTGTCCATGTGCCCCTCTCCGCAGAAGCGCAGGCAGAGGCAAGAATGCTGATGCTTTCCGCAAATAACCTCTTGAAGCCTCAGGATGGTCACCCTGTTACCGTTCCTACTCAGGATATGGTTCTGGGTTCCTATTATCTGACCATTGTGAAGCATGATGAGCCCGGTGAAGGCAAAGCCTTTAAGGATGAAAACGAAGCAATCGTGGCTTATGATAACGGTGTTGTTGGCCTTCATGCTCCCATTCGTGTTCGTATAACCGGCGAGTGGGAAGGCAAAATGGAGAGCCGGATCATCGATTGTACTGTTGGTCGCTTGATCTTCAACCATGCCATTCCTCAGGATCTTGGTCTTGTGGACCGCACCGATCCTGCAAAGATCTTTGATCTTGAAGTGCAGGAAGTGGTAACCAAGAAGGTTTTGGATAAGATCATCTACCGCTGCATTAAGGAAAAGGGAAGCGCCGTTACCGCTGAAATGCTGGATATGGTAAAGGCGCAGGGCTTTAAGTATTCCACCCGCGGCTCCATTACCGTTGCCGCCAGTGATATGACTGTGCCTCCCAAAAAATATGAGTTGATCGAAGAGGCAGAGCAGAAGATCACCAAGATCATCAATAGCTATCGCCGCGGTCTTATTTCCGATGAAGAGCGCTATCAGTTGGTCATCAATACTTGGGATGAAACCACCAAGTATGTTACCGATGAGCTGAAGAATTACTTGGATGAATTCAACCCCATCTTTATGATGGCGAATTCCGGTGCTCGTGGTAGCATGAACCAGATCCGTCAGTTGGCAGGTATGCGTGGCTTGATGGCCAATACCTCCGGTAAGGCGATCGAGATTCCTATCCGTGCAAACTTCCGCGAAGGCCTGAATGTATTGGAGTATTTCATCTCTTCCAGAGGTGCCCGTAAGGGTATGGCCGATACCGCGCTGCGTACGGCAGACTCCGGTTATCTGACTCGTCGTCTGGTCGACGTTGCGCAGGATGTTATCATCCGCGATCAGGATTGCGGCACCGCTGAAGGTATTGTTGTTTCCCAGATCGCCGAGGGCGATACCATTATTGAAAAGCTGCGCGATCGCTTGATCGGCCGCTACCTTGTAAATCCCTTGGTGGATGAAAAGACCGGCGAGGTGCTGATCGATAATGAGCATCTTTTGAATGATAAAGATGTGGATCTGATCGAAGCGAAGGGGATCACCCATGTGGAGATCCGCTCTGCCTTGACCTGCCGCTCCAAGCGCGGCGTTTGCGCAAAATGCTATGGCGCAAACCTTGCAAACGGTCAGCCTGTTGATGAAGGCGAAGCAGTTGGTATTATCTCTGCTCAATCTATCGGTGAGCCGGGTACCCAGTTGACCATGAGAACCTTCCATACCGGTGGTGTTGCTTCCGGTGGAGATATTACTCAAGGTCTGCCTCGTGTTGAGGAATTGTTTGAGGCCCGCCGCCCCAAGAAGACTGCTGTTCTTGCAGAGGCAACCGGTATTATCACCCGCGATCTCAGCGAGCGCGATGTGAAGGATAATTGCACTCCCGTAATCATTCGTACCGATGATGGGGAAGAAAAGCATATCAATATTCCCTTCGGCCTGAAGTTCCGCGAGAATTTGGAAGGCGAGAGAGTTGAAAAGGGCCAGATCATCACCGATGGTGTTATCAATCCCCATGATGTGCTCCGCTTGCTTGGCGATATCGCCGCGCAGGATTATCTCATCAAGGAAGTGCAGAATGTATATCGTCTGCAGGGTGTAGATATCAATGATAAGCATATCGAGGTTATTGTTCGTCAGATGATCCGTAAGGTTCGCATCGAAGAGAATCCTCAACCGGATATGCTGCTCGGCACTCTGGTCAACCGCTATGATGTGGAAGATCGGAATAAAGAGCTGCAGGCAAGAATCGATGCCGGCGAAACCGATGTGAAGCTGATCGAGGCTTCTCCCGTTCTGCTTGGTATCACCAAGGCTTCTCTTGCAACCGATAGCTTCCTCTCTGCCGCCTCCTTCCAGGAAACCACCAAGGTGCTGACCGATGCTGCCATTCATGGTAAGGTTGATCCCTTGATCGGTTTGAAGGAGAATGTTCTGATCGGTCGCTTGGTTCCTGCCGGTACCGGCTTGGAGCGCTATCGCGATATCGAGATTGAATCTGCCGGCCTCCCTGAGGATAGCGAATCCGATCTGCAGGATTGATCTCTGCCGAAAGCCATTATAAAAATCTTTTAAAAAAAGGTTGACAAATAAAGCGCCCATGTGGTATCATTTATGATGGTCTCGCATGGGCGTTTTTGTAATTATTTCCTTGTGAAATCATCTAAAAAACCGCATGAGACTGTGAAAAATTTGGTTAAAATCCCTCAAAATGGGAATTTTAATAAATAATGAAGAAAGGAGATGTTTCCATGCCCACCTTTAACCAGTTGGTTCGTAAAGGCAGAGAGGTATCTGTTAAGAAGTCTACCGCTCCCCATCTGAATAAGGGTTTCAACACTTTGAAGAATCGTCCTATCGATACTGCAAGCCCTCAGAAGCGCGGTGTGTGCACTGCTGTTAAGACTGCTACCCCTAAGAAGCCGAACTCCGCTCTGCGTAAGATCGCAAGAGTACGTCTGACCAATGGCCTTGAGGCTACCTGCTACATCCCCGGCATCGGCCACAACCTGCAAGAGCATAGCGTTGTGCTGATTCGCGGCGGCCGTGTAAAGGACCTCCCCGGTGTTCGTTAGCGTATTATTCGTGGTACTCTGGATACTCAGGGTGTTGCCAATCGTAATCAGGCTCGCTCCAAGTATGGTGCGAAAAAGGCTAAAGCAGGCAAAAAATAAGGTACGCCTGTGAATTTTCAGTGATTTTATAAACTTTATTTTGTTTTTAACATAAATAGGATAAGGTTTCTTAAAATGAGCTGACGGAGAAGAAATTTCTTCGAGTACCAATGATATCATTTTTATGAAGGAGGGAAGACCATGCCCAGAAGAGGCTTTGTCCCCAAAAGAGAGGTACTCCCTGATCCTCTGTACGGAAGTATTGTTGTTGCAAAGTTGATCAACAATATCATGTACGATGGTAAGAAGGGTGTTGCCCAGAAAATTGTTTACGATGCATTCGATATCGTAAAAGAAAAGACCGGCAAAGAGCCCCTGGATGCTTTCGCTGAGGCAATGGAAAATATCATGCCTAAGCTGGAGGTTAAGGCTCGCCGCGTTGGTGGTGCTACCTATCAGGTGCCCATGGAAGTGCGCGCTGATCGCCGCCAGACCCTTGGTCTGCGTTGGTTGACCGCATATTCCAGAAAGAGAAACGAAAAGTATATGTGTGAGCGTCTGGCCGGCGAGATCATGGACGCTATCAATGAGACCGGTGGTGCTGTTAAGAAGCGCGACGATACTCATAAGATGGCTGAAGCCAACAGAGCATTTGCTCACTACAGATGGTAATTCATCTGCGTTAGAAATCTAAAATAGAGCGAAGAATAAATTTGTTTTTCGCGCTGGAAAGGAAAAATTATGCCTAGAGAATTCACACTCGATAAGTATCGTAATATTGGTATCATGGCTCATATTGATGCCGGTAAAACGACAACCACCGAGAGAATCCTGTTCTACACCGGCAGAAGCCATAAGATCGGCGAGACTCATGATGGCGATGCTACCATGGACTGGATGGAGCAAGAGCAGGAGCGTGGTATCACCATCACCTCCGCAGCTACCACCTGTCATTGGAAGGGCTATCGTTTGAACATCATCGATACCCCGGGCCACGTGGACTTTACTGTTGAGGTAGAGCGTTCTCTGCGTGTACTTGACGGTTCTGTTACCGTTCTGTGCGCTAAGGGCGGCGTTGAGCCCCAGTCCGAGACTGTATGGCGTCAGGCCGATAAGTATCGTGTACCCCGTATGGCATTCATCAATAAGATGGATATCATGGGTGCTGATTTCTATCGCGTTGTTCAGATGATGAAGGATCGCCTGAAATGTAATGCCGTTCCCGTTCAGCTTCCTATCGGCTTTGAGGATACCTTCCGCGGTATCATTGATCTGATTGAGATGAAGGCTGAAGTATATTATGATGATCAGGGTAAGGATTTTCGCGAGGAGCCTATCCCCGATGATATGAAAGAGAAGGCTCAGGAATATCATGAGGCTTTGATCGAGGCAGTTGCCGAGACCGATGAGGAGCTCATGATGAAATACCTGGAAGGCGAGGAGATCACCAATGATGAGATCCGCGCTGCCATTCGTAAGGCAACCATCGATAATACTATGGTTCCCGTATGCTGCGGTACTGCTTATCGCAATAAGGGTGTCCAGATGTTGCTCGATAACGTTGTTGCTTATATGCCCGCTCCCACCGATATCCCTGCTATTAAGGGTATCGATGCTGATGGCGAAGAGATCGAGTGCCATGCTGATGATAAAGAGCCGTTTGCTGCTCTTGCCTTCAAGATCATGACCGATCCTTTTGTAGGTAAGCTCTGCTTCTTCCGTGTTTATTCCGGTAAGCTGGAAGCCGGCAGCCATATCTACAATTCTACCAAGGGTTCCAAAGACCGTATCGGCCGTATCGTGGCCATGCATGCCAATAACCGTCAGGAGATCACCGAAGTATTTACCGGTGATATCGCTGCAGCAGTTGGCCTCAAGAATGTTACCACCGGTGATACTCTTTGCGAGGAGAGCCGTCCGGTAATTCTGGAGTCTATGGAATTCCCCGATCCTGTTATCCGTGTTGCAATCGAGCCCAAAACCAAGGCTTCTCAAGAGAAGATGGCTGTTGCTTTGGCAAAGCTTGCTGAAGAAGATCCCACCTTCCGCACCTGGACTGATGAAGAAACCGGCCAGACCATTATCGCCGGTATGGGTGAGCTCCATCTGGAGATCATCGTTGATCGTCTGCTTCGTGAGTTTAAGGTTGAGGCTAATATCGGTGCTCCTCAGGTTGCTTATAAGGAGACCATCAAGTCTGCTTGCGCTTCCGATATGAAGTATGCTCGTCAGTCCGGTGGTAAGGGTCAATATGGTCACGTTAAGATCCGCGTTGAGCCCAATGAGTCCGGTAAGGGCTATGAGTTCATCAACGAGGTTGTTGGCGGTGCCATTCCCAAGGAGTATATCCCTGCTGTTGATGCAGGTATTCAGGGCGCTCTGCAGTCCGGTATCATGGCCGGTTATCCTGTAGTGGACCTGAAGGTTACCGTTTATGATGGTTCTTACCATGAGGTTGACTCTTCCGAAATGGCATTTAAGATTGCCGGTTCTATGGCTATCAAGGATGCAATGAAGAAGGGTAACCCTGTATTGATGGAGCCCATCATGAGCGTTGTTGTTGTAACTCCCGATGAATATCGCGGTGATGTTATCGGCGACCTTAATAGCCGCCGTGGCCAGATTCAGGGCATGGAAGAGATCCCCGGTGCGGTTCAGATCTCCTCTTTGGTACCTCTGTCTGAGATGTTTGGTTATGCAACCGACCTGCGTAGTAAGACTCAAGGTCGCGGTCAGTATACCATGCAGCCCGATTCTTATCTGGAAGTTCCCAAGAACATTGCTGAGAAGATCATCACTTCTCGCCAAAAGAGCGAATAATTGCAAAATAATGCTTGCAATTCCTGCTTATTTATATTAAAATAAAAATATCCAACAATTTCATTTTAGGAGGAAATTCAAATGGCTAAGGCAAAATTTGAAAGAAACAAGCCCCACGTTAACATTGGTACCATCGGCCACGTTGACCATGGTAAGACCACTCTGACCGCTGCTATCACCAAGGTTCTGTCCTTCAGAGGTCAGGCTTCCTATTCCGAGTATGGCGATATCGATAAGGCTCCCGAAGAGAGAGAAAGAGGTATTACCATCAACACCGCTCACGTTGAGTATGAGACCGACACTCGTCACTATGCTCACGTTGACTGCCCGGGACATGCTGACTACGTTAAGAACATGATCACCGGTGCTGCTCAGATGGACGGTGCTATCCTCGTTGTATCCGCCGCTGATGGCCCCATGCCCCAGACCCGTGAGCACATCCTGCTCTCCCGTCAGGTAGGCGTGCCCAACATCGTTGTTTTCATGAACAAGTGCGATCAGGTTGACGACGAAGAGTTGCTCGATCTGGTAGAGATGGAGATCCGCGATCTGCTGAACGAGTATGAGTTCCCCGGTGATGATATTCCCATCATCCGCGGTACCGCTCTGGGCGCTATCGAGTGCGCAAGCAACGATATCAACGATCCTGCTTATGCTCCTATCGTTGAGCTGATGGACAACGTTGATTCTTATATCCCCACCCCCGAGAGAAAGGCTGATCAGCCCTTCCTGATGCCCGTTGAGGACGTGTTCACCATCACCGGTCGTGGTACTGTTGCTACCGGCCGTGTTGAGCGTGGCCAGCTGAAGCTCAACGAGGAAATCGAGATCGTTGGTCTGGCTGACGAGGCTCGCAAGACTGTTGTTACCGGTATCGAGATGTTCCGCAAGCTGCTGGACTATGCTGAGGCCGGTGATAACGTTGGTGCTCTGCTTCGTGGTGTTAACAGAACCGACATTAAGCGTGGTCAGGTTCTTGCTAAGCCCGGCTCCATCAATCCCCATACCAAGTTCAAGGGTCAGGTTTACGTTTTGACCAAGGACGAGGGTGGCCGTCATAGCCCCTTCTTCACCAACTATCGTCCTCAGTTCTATTTCAGAACTACCGACGTTACCGGTGTTATCACCCTGCCTGAAGGCGTTGACATGTGCAAGCCTGGCGATAACGTTGTTATGGACGTTGAGCTGATCACTCCGATCGCTATCGAAGAGGGTCTGCGTTTCGCTATCCGTGAGGGTGGCCGCACCGTTGGTTCCGGCGTTGTTACCGCTATCAACGAGTAAGTAAAATTTTAAATCAAGCTTCGGGGCGGGGTGCAATTCCCCACCGGCAGTAAAGTCTGCGAGCGCAAAGTCTTGCGCATGATCAGGTGCGATTCCTGAACCGACGGTATAGTCCGGATGATAGAAGTTTATTGAGATTTGCTTTATAAGTATTTCCCCGATGGAAGAAATTCTATCGGGGAAATATTTTTTTTAAAAAGCAGGGCGATATTTTTAAGGAGTAATTAGAAATGAAAAAGATAAATCTTCGGGCATGGGTGGTTTCGGCGCTGATGGGCGCTATCGGCTTTGTATTGATGATGCTGGAATTTGGGGTACCGGTTGTGCCTTCCTTTATTAAATTTGATGTTTCCGAGCTTCCCGCATTGATCGCTTCTTTTGCCTATGGCCCTCTTTTTGGGGTGCTGGTCTGCTTTATTAAAAATGCTCTTCATTTATTGGTTACCAATACTGCAGGTGTTGGGGAATTGGCCAATTTCCTGATGGGGATCTTTTTTGTGGTGCCCGCAGGAGCCATTTATCGGGCTTTAAAAAACAGAAAAGGGGCTTTGATCGGCTCTGTTGTCGGCGCGGTTTCTATGGGGATCGGCTGCGTTGCGGTGAACTATTTTATTTCCTACCCCATCTATTATCAAATCATGATCCCCAAGGCGGTGATCCTTTCTGCTTATCAGGCAATTTTGCCTTGGGTAGATAGCATTTTTGTATCTCTTTTGATCTTTAATCTGCCCTTCACCACTGTTAAGGGCATAATTGTGGCGTTGGTTTGCTTTTTGATCTATAAAAAGCTTTCGCCCATTTTGAAAAAAACTTGACAATATTCTCGGTTTCGAGTATCATATAAAGGTAAGAGTAATCTGCTCCTTAAAATCAGGTTCAGATTATTCGTGTTTAAAATAAATAATGATTTATCAAGAGTGGCGGAGGGAACAGGCCCCATGATGCCCGACAACCTGCATGGCTTCCATTGTAAGGTGTTAAATCCTGCGGATCATCGATCCGAAAGATAAGTTTCTTATGCGCTCTTGATTGCAAGAGCGCTATTTTTTTGGAGGAATTATAATGGCAAAAAACTATCTTTTTACATCTGAATCCGTTACCGAAGGGCATCCCGATAAAATTTGCGATCGCATCTCCGATTCGATTTTGGATGCAATTTTAGCAGAGGATCCGGCTGCGCGGGTGGCCTGCGAAAGCACTGTAACCACCGGCAGCGTTCATGTTATGGGCGAAATTACCACTACTGCGCAGGTAGATTACCAAAGGATCGTGCGGGAAGCGATCCGCGAGATTGGCTATGACCGCGCAAAATATGGCTTTGATTGCGATACCTGCGGGGTGATGATCACTCTCGATCGTCAGTCTCCCGATATTGCAATGGGGGTTGATAAGGCATGGGAGGCCAAAGAAGGCAGCCAAGAAGAAAGCCTTTCCACCGGCGCAGGCGATCAGGGCATGATGTTCGGCTATGCTTCCGATGAAACCGAGGAACTGATGCCGATGGCAATCTCTTTGGCCCATAAATTGGCAAAGCAGCTCACCTTTGTGCGTAAAGAAGGGATTCTTCCTTATCTGCGCCCCGATGGTAAAACCCAAGTTACTGTTGAATATGTAGACGATAAGCCTGTGCGGGTGGATACTGTTGTTGTATCTTCCCAGCATAGCCCCGATGTATCCTTGGAGCAGCTCCGCACCGATATTTTGGATAAGGTGATCCGCCCGATCATTCCCGCAGAGCTTTTGAAGGATACGAAATATTATATCAACCCCACCGGCCGCTTTGTGATCGGTGGGCCCCAGGGTGATAGCGGCCTTACCGGTCGAAAGATCATTGTGGATACCTATGGTGGCTATGGTCGCCATGGGGGCGGCGCTTTTTCCGGCAAGGATCCCACTAAAGTGGATCGCTCCGCCGCCTATGCCGCCCGCTATGTGGCAAAGAATTTGGTGAAGGCCGGCCTTGCTAAAAAATGCGAGGTGGAGCTTGCTTATGCGATCGGTGTGGCAAGCCCCGTATCGGTTACTGTGGATACCTTCGGTACCGCAACCGTTTCCGATGAGGTGATCCATGCAGTTGTAGATACCTTCTTTGATCTGCGGCCCGCCGCAATCATCAAGAATTTTGATCTTCGCCGCCCTATTTATACCCCCACTTCTTCCTATGGCCATATGGGAAGAGAGGACCTCGATCTTCCTTGGGAAGATACCTCTATTGCGGAAGAGATCAAGGCTTTTGCCCAAAAGTAAAAAAATCACTCAAAGAGAAATAGTCTCATATTTTATAATATGAGACTATTTTTTTATGGAAGAGGGGAGCAATATGGCGGAATATGCCTTTTGGGTTTTGGTTTCATTTTTTGCGGTGATCGGGATTATGGAGAGTGTGATCGGTGTAATGGAGCTGCTTTCATTGCGCAAAATTTGCTCGGTGAAAAGCGTTGCTCTGCAGATTTCCTTATCCGGCGAAGAGCCTCGCGCGGAATACCTTTTGAATACATTGTCGCTTATGGCAGAGCGATTTCAGATCGGGCGCCATGAAACTATTTTGGTTATTCATGATGATGGGCTTTTGGAAGAGAGCCGCCAAAAGATCCTTGCCTATTGCGAAAAAAATCCTTGGGTGGTGTTTACAGAAGAATAAAAAAATGATATAATCATATAAATTCGTTCAAAAAAGTGAGGGGAGTGGCCATGTCGATGGAAGAGCAGATCGAAGGTACCGTTGAAGAGGTGATTTATGAAAACGAAAGCACCGGCTATCGGGTATTTTCGGTGGATTGCGATGGCGAGCTGATTATGGCAGTGGGCACCTGCATGGCCATCTATCCCGGTGAGTTGATCAATGCGGTGGGCTCTTGGACGGAGCACGCCACCTATGGTCGGCAGTTCCTTTGCGAAGAGATTGAAAAAAGCTTCCCCGGCGAGCTGGAGGGCATCAGCAAATTCCTTTTGAGCGGCGCTGTAAAGGGGATCGGCCCCGCCACTGCGCGAAAGATTGTGGATCTTTTCGGGGAGGATAGCTTCGATATTATCGAGCATGAGCCCATGCGGCTTACCCAGATCAAGGGTGTTTCCAAAGAGCGCGCTCAAAAAATCAGCGATTCTTTTCGTAAAACACTTGGTACAAGGGAAACCCTGATGGCTCTCCATGAAATGGGGATCACCCCTGCCTTCGCCGTGAAGATTGCGCGGGAATATGGTGCGATCGCTCCGCGGGTGGTGGAAGAAAATCCTTACCGCCTTTGGGAAGATATCGAAGGTTTCTCCTTCCAGAATGCCGATAACCTTGCCCTCTCCAATGGTATCGGAGAGGCCGATGAGCTTCGGGTGGGTTATTGCGTGAAATATATTCTGGCCCATAATTTGCAAAATGGCCATTGCTTCCTTCCGAAAGAAAAGTTGATCCCCCTTGGGGCGCAGTATGTGGGCATCAAGGAAGAGGAAGTGGAGATCGCTATTGAAAATATGTGTGAGCGCCATCAACTCCGCGATGCGGTGATCAATGGGCGGCAGGTTCTTTATCTCCCTAATTACTATAAGGCGGAAGTGGAAACTGCCAAGAAGCTCAAATTGATGATGCAGTTTGGAAAGCAAGAGATTCGCAATATTGAAGAGCGAATTGAAAAGAGCCAAAGCGCCCTTGGGATTTTTTATGAGGATGCCCAAAGGGAGGCGATTCGCTCGGCGGTGGAAAACCGCGTTATGGTGCTCACCGGCGGCCCCGGAACGGGTAAAACAACCTCCCTGCGCGGTATGATCGCCCTTTTTGAAGCGCTCAATTATCGGGTAGAGCTTGCAGCGCCAACAGGCCGCGCAGCCAAGCGAATGAGCCAAGTTTGCGAGCGCTCCGCCCGCACTCTTCATCGCCTTTTAGAGGTGCAGCCCGGAAGCGGCGCCTTCACCTTTAATGGCTCTAATCCGCTGAAATGCGATGTTCTGATCATCGATGAAATGTCGATGGTGGATACCCTTTTATTTGAAGCGGTGCTGGAGGCTCTGCCCCTTGGCTGCCGCTTGATCATGGTGGGGGATGCGGATCAGTTGCCAAGCGTCGGCGCGGGAAATGTTCTTGCGGATCTGATCAATAGCAATGTGATTCCGACTGTTTCCTTAAATAAGATTTTCCGCCAAGCCCAAAGCAGCATGATTGTAACAACTGCCCATGCAATCAATAAAGGGGAGCAACCGGAACTTGAAAACTGCGGCGATCTCTTCTTTATTCCTAAAAAAACTCCGGAAGGGGTGCTTCAGGCTTCCTTGGAGATGGCTATTAATCGAATTCCAAGGCGCTATGGTTTAGACGTGAATGAAGGCCTGCAGGTGATTATTCCTACTAAAAAGACCTTGACCGGAACAATAAATATTAATGCAATGATTCGGGATCGGGTAAATCCGGAGCAGCCCTCCCGTAAAACGGTCTCTTTCCGCGATCAGATTTTTCGCGAAGGGGATAAGGTGATGCAGATCCGCAATAATTATGATCTTCCGGTGGTAACCAATGAGGGGAAAGACGAGGCAGGCGTCTTTAATGGTGATATTGGATTTATTACCGAAATCCTCCCGCGGGATAAGCAGTTGAAGGTTCGTTTTGAGGATCGGGTTGCCACCTATGGCTATGATCAGTTGGACGAGCTGGAGCCGGCCTATGCGATCACTGTGCATAAAAGTCAGGGCAGCGAATTTGAGGCTGTTCTGCTGATCCTTGGGGAAATGACGCCTTTGCTGCAATATCGCCATCTGCTTTATACTGCAGTTACCCGCGCCAAGCGGCTTTTGGTGATCGTCGGCAATCGGCAGGTGGTAGAGCGCATGGTGGCAAACCATAAGCAATCCAATCGCTATAGCGGGTTAAAATATCTTCTGCAATGAAACTATATGAAATGATTTTTCCGCGTCGATGCCCCTTTTGCGGCCGTCTGGTCAAAGAGGCGGGCCCCTGCAAACGATGCGAGGAGAATACAGTGGAGCTGACCGGTGAGGTCTGCCGCATTTGCGGAGCGCTTCCGGAGGATTGCTTTTGCAGGCCGCTTCAACCTTTTTCCTTTGAGCGCAATGTAAGCGCCTATTCCTATAAGGGCGGTGCAAGAAGCCTGGTCCTTCGCTTTAAGGAGCGGGGAAAGCCCCAGCTTGCGCCTTTTATGGCCAAGCGGATCTTTCGGCAGATTGAAGGGCGCCTTTCGGAACCTATCGATAAAATTGTGTCCGTTCCCAATTCCAAGGCGGCGGTATGGCGGCGGGGATATTCTCCAACAGAACTGTTGGCCCGCGAGCTTTCATCCCTATTGAATCTGCCTGTAGAAGAGCCTCTTCTGCGGCTTCCAACACCCCAGCGCAAATACCAAAAGGGAAATCGTTGGAATAATGTTCGTTCCGATTACGCCCTTAAAAAAGAGATATCTTTGAAGGGAAATATTCTGCTGATCGACGATGTGGTAACCAGCGGCGCTTCTTTGGATACCTGCGCTCGTTTGCTTAAAAAGAGCGGAGCTGAAAAGGTATTTTGCGCCACTTTTGCGGCAACTCCGCGCAAAAATCGTAAATGAGAGAAAAAATTGGATAAAATGATTGCGGGAATAAATTTTATGTGATATACTAAAATTTGGAAAAGAAAAATATTGGAGGATCAATATGTTAGGATATGATATTGGTATCGATTTAGGTACCGCTACGATTTTGGTCTATATTAAGGGCAAAGGAATCGTTCTGAAAGAGCCCAGTGTGGTCGCCATTGATCGCAATCGCAATAAAGTTCTCGCAGTAGGCGAAGAGGCCCGCCGCATGGTAGGGCGTACTCCCGGAAATATTGTGGCCATCCGCCCCTTGAAGGATGGCGTTATCTCCGATTATGAAGTTACCGAAAAGATGATCAAATATTTCATCGATAAGGCTTCCAAGAATTCTTATTTTAAGCCGCGCGTGATCATCTGCGTGCCTTCCGGTGTAACCGAAGTGGAAGAGATGGCTGTGGAAGAGGCTGCCAAGAATGCAGGCGCCAAGTTTGTCTCTCTCATTGAAGAGCCGAAAGCGGCCGCTATCGGCGCCGGTATCGATATTTTTAAGCCCAATGGTAATATCGTTGTGGATGTGGGCGGTGGTACTGCCGATATCGCAGTCCTTTCTTTGGGCGATGTGGTTCTTTCGGATTCTGTGAAGATGGCGGGCGATAAATTTGATGATTCTATTATTCGCTATCTGAAAAAGAAATATAATCTTTTGGTAGGGGAGCGCACCGCCGAGGCTGTTAAGATCGAGATCGGTTGCGTTTATCCTCAAGAAGAGCTTAAAACAATGGTTATCAAGGGCCGAAGCCTCACCAATGGTCTTCCTCAATCCATCGAGATCAAATCCGATGAGGTTATGGAGCCTCTGCAGGAATGTGCCCTCACCATTATTGATGCTCTTCATAATGTATTGGAGCGCACTCCTCCTGAATTGGTGGGCGATATCTATCAAAATGGTATCTGCTTAACCGGCGGTGGCGCTATGATCCGTGGCTTTAGCGAGTTGGTTTCTCAAAAGATTGGGATTAAGGCTTATGTGGCCGAGGATGCCGTTTCTTGCGTTGCCATCGGCACCGGAAAGGCGTTGGATTATCTGGATAAGCTGGAATCCGGTGGTCGGCGTTCCAAGCGTTTGGGTGTATAATTTTCAAATCAGCCGATCTATTTGGATCGGCTGATTTTTTATTCGCCTTGCGGCGAGTTATATTGCTTTGCAGTTATATTCGGCTAAAAGCCGAGTGTTATTCGCTTTGCGAGTTTTATAGGCGAATAAAATATCACTAAAACCATTAGGTTTTAATATCACTTTTGATTTATCAAAAATATCACTGTGAGACTTGTCTCACAATAGCACTATTAAAAAGTATTTTATTTTGAGATAGTAAAAACGGATGTGCAGAAATTCTACACATCCGTTTAATATTTGTTGTATATCGTAGTAAGCAGGGAAAATGTATATCACATTTTCCACATGTTAGGAGAACCTAAAACCCTTTTCTAAACAAATATCATCTATTCTATAAATTGGAATTTGACGAATTAAAAAATACCCTTGTTATATTTAATCATGGCACGAAAACTTATAACAAGTCCAAGAATAATACCAATAATCAAAACAGCAGTTCCAACTAAAATAAAAATATCGTTTTCAGTATATAGGGT
>JAZPYP010000027.1:0-29193 GCA_045544255.1 Eubacteriales bacterium
AAAAAAGCACCCCAAAGGGGTGCTTTTTTGGTGCCGGTGACCGGGATCGAACCGGTACGGGTATCGCTACCCACGGGATTTTATGTCCCGGGCGTCTGCCAATTCCGCCACACCGGCGTATTTGAAAGTTTATCACAAAGAGATTTGAATGTCAAGAATATTATAAAAGATAGAAATAAAAAGCCGCCCACGGGCGGCTTTTTTTAATTGTTTGCGTGGAGGCTTAAAGAATCCCCTTCGGCAGGGCAGGATCCATGGGCGCTTCCTTTTCAAAATGGGAGGTTAGCTCCACGGGTGCGCCCCTCTCGGCGCTTTTCATGATGCCGCACATAGCCTCCAGCACATGGAAGGTTTGGCGGTAGGAGGTGCGGGCAGGTCTGCCGCTTTCAATGGCTTTTGCCAGATCGGCAAGCCCAAGGCAACGGGAGTTTTCGGCATAATCAAATTCCAAGGGGAATTCAAGGAGCTCTTTGGTCTCTCCGTTATAAAATTCGATCACATCGTTTTTACTGCCAAAGGTATTAGGATCGGGCACGAAAAGGGTGCCTTTGGTGCCATAGATCTCAATATTGGTTTGCTTGGTTTTATAAATATCGAAGGAGGTCAGCAGAGAGACGTTGATGCCGCTGTCCATGGTGATAAAGGCCTCAAAATGGGTGGGGGTATTCACCTTGATGATCTCGCCTTCATGGGGCTTTGCGGTAATGAGGCGGGTGGGATAGGCGGTATGGGAATAGCCGTAAACGCTCTTGATGCCGCCTAAAAGATTGGTCAGGGCGGTGAGATAATAGGGGCCCATATCCAAAAGAGGGCCGCCGCCCCGCTGATAATAGAAATCGGGATCGGGATGCCAGCTTTCAACGCCATGGCTGGCCATCACCATTCGCCCGCCGATGGGCTCCCCGATCTTCCCCTCCTCGATCAGTTTGCGGCAGGTCTGGATCCCTGCGCCGAGGAAAGTATCGGGGGCGCCGCCGATCAGAAGCCCTTTGCTTTTAGCAAGCTCCACCAGCTCTCTCCCCTCCTCAAGATCGGCGCCCAAGGGCTTCTCGGAATAAACATGCTTGCCTGCAAGGAGCGCCCCCTTGGAAACAGCATAATGCTGATAAGGGCGGGTTAAATTCAAAACAATATCGATCTCGGGATCAGCAAAAAGCTCCTCCATGGTATTGTAGATTTTGGGGATACCGTATTCTTCCTTTGCCTTTTCTGCCCGTTCGCGGATCAGATCGCAGACGGCGATAAGCTCCACTTCTTTGAAAACCTCTTTAAAATTTTTGAGATAGATGCCGCTGATGCAGCCAACTCCAACCATTCCAACCTTCATCATCTTTTGTGCGCCTCCTTAAAACATTTTTGCTGCATTATCAAAAACAGAAGGATCCTGATCCTTGGCAAGGCTCTTCCCTTCCGCCGCCCAAAGCATTCCCCGCTCCATTAAAATTTCAGCCTCGGGGGAATGATCAAAAACATCGTCGTGGTGCCCCAGAGAGCAATAAAAGACTCGGCCGAGCCCCCAATATTTCGTCCATGCCACCGGCATATCGATCGGCTTGTTGGCGGCATGGCGAAAATTCACCAGCGGAAAGCGGGTGGTTGCCAAAACCTCAATGGCGGGATCGATATGGAGATAATAATGCTCGGAGCAGACCTTGAAATCCTTGAGGCCCGCAACGATCGGGCTGCTTCCTTTGCAGATATTCACAGTGTAGTCCACTCCGTCGCCGCCGGGGTGAGAAACCCATTGGCCGCCGGTGATGAATTGCCATTCGGTGGATTTGCGAAAAGCGTCGCACATTCCTCCGTGGCATCCTGCCAGCCCCACTCCCTTGCTGATGGCGCCTGAAATTGCCTTTTCGGCCTCCTGCGGCAGCTCGCTCATGGTCTGGCAAGCAACAATCAGATCATATTCCAATAAGGGCGCCTCCTCCATCAGGCAATCGGTGCCCTCAAAAATATCTACTATAAAATTATTTCTTTCCAAAAGGCGGGCAAAGCGCTCGGAAACAAGCTTTGGCTCATGGCCCTCCCAGCCCCCTCGGAAGATCAATGCCTTTTTCATAAAATCATCCTCCTTTATAGACATTTTATCATCAAACCTCTTGCCAAAACAAGCAAAGAGCGGTAGAATTATAGACGAAAGTTCATCTTTTGGAGGCAACGATGTTTTACGAACACTATCGCTCCGGCGGAAATCGGTATTTAATGATCGGAAAAGAAGGGGGGCTTTTTTCTTTCCCGCTGCATCTGCATAAAAGCTTTGAACTGATCTTGGTAACCGAAGGAAAAATGGAGGTGCAGATTGGAGAGCGGCTTTATGCGGTGGGCGCAGGAGAGGCCGCGCTGATCTTTCCCGGCAGGCCTCATGGCTATTCGATTCTGGAGCAAGGAAAATGCCGCATGGCGATTTTTTCAGCGGATTATCTTCCGGAACTGAAGAATGAATATTGGCCGCTTCTGAAGCTTTCTCCTGCCTTTTTGGAGCAACTCTATGGGAAAAAGGAGCGCTATTTCGAGGTGAAATCTCTTCTTTATGAATTGGCGGCGGAATATGTGAAGGGGGAGCCGCTGGAGGAGCGCTATGAAGAGGATGCGTTGATCTGCGCCCTTGCCGCCTATATCGATGATCATTTCTGCGAGGCGCTTACCTTGAAAAGAATCGCGGAGCATTTCGGGTATAACTACCGCTATATGTCGGGGCTGATCAACCACCATTTCGGGGAATCCTTCCCGAAGGTGATCAATCAATTCCGTGTCAACCGCGCCTGCGAGCTCTTGCGTAAGGGTGGGCGCTCCATTACCGATATCGCCGCCGAATGCGGCTTTGATTCTCAGCGGAATTTTAATCGCGTTTTTAAGGAGCTTACCGGAAAAACCCCAAAAGAGATGAAAAAATAAGGGGCTGTAAAAATAGTCCGAACCGCAAAGGGCAGGAAATTACAAGGCCTTTTTACAAAGAAACCGAAGAAAACCAAGAATAATGATAGAAAATATCGAATTTCGATATTTTCTCCCATTTGAATGCCCTTTGCTACCTTCAAACCGAGCCACTCGGCGTATCACATACGCCGTCGGGTATCCCGCGACCTATGGTCGCGGCTCGGTTTAAAGGTTTCAAACAATTTTTCCGACCCCCAAAAAAGGGGCTGTAAAAAATTCATTCGAATTTTTTACAGCCACTTTTTGTTTTCGACTATATTGTTCAGACAATTTTTTGGAGAAGAAGGAGGGGCTTGGGAAAATTGATCTGAAAGTTTCGATCCTTGCCGAAGGGTTACCCGAAGGCGTACATCGGTACGCCGAGTGGCAAGGATCGGAAGTAGCAAAAGGGCATAAAAAGAAACCTATCGATCATTTCGATAGGTTTCTTCCGCTTTTCATAGGTAAGCTGGTAACAAAAACAAAAGATAAAGCGCATCATACTTTAATAATCCGCTTTTGCCCTTTGCGGTTCAGGCAATTTTAACAGCCCTTAACAGGGAGCCAGGCGGTGATGAGGGTTTCCCAATCGCGACCTGCGCTGGAATAATCCACCAGATAGAAATCTTTCCCCTCTTTATCGGTGAATTTCATCTTCAAAAGGCAGGGAACATTCGGCGCAATGGTCAGATCCTCGCAGAGGGTGCCGCGTGGCTCAAAATCAAAGACCGAATCGGCGGCCTTGCCCATGCGGGAATCGGCGGCGAGGGTTAAGGGACCATAGGTGAGGGCAATATAGTGCTCCTCTTCTTCCTTATGGAAAACCTTTTCGGCGATGGCGCGATGCCAACCGTCGCCTCGCTGCATTTTGGTATAAACGGTATCCTCTTCCCAATGCTCGGGATAATGGACCTTGATCTGCATTTTAAAATCCAATTCAACGGAATCGTTTTTCCATTCTTTTTTGAAGACCGAATAGCCGGAAGGCGCATTCGACCAACCGGGATTGCGCACTTTCAGAGCAAAGGTGGCAGGTTTATCGGTTTTAACGGTGATTTTAACTTTTCCGTCGGTGGGATAATCGGTCTCGATCTGCAGATAAACATTGGTGTCTTTATATTTCAATTGAGCAAGGCCCTGCTCAAAGAAATTAATGGTGATCCCCTCTTCATCGGTGGTGATCATTTCTTTTACAAAAACGCCCACCCCTGCGCCGCTGATGCAGGCGCAGCAACCATAATAGCTATAATCATGAAGCTGCTGGGAGCCTCCGATCTTAACTCCCCGCTTGCCGGGAGTTAAGGGGCTATAGCTATCCACCGGCAGGAAGGTGCGCACCAGCTTGGGCGCCTTTTCCTTGCCGAGGAATTTTTCTTTTGCATAGGGGCAATCTTTATTTTCCGTATTGAATGCGCCGAGATAAGCGTTATAAAAGGCCTGCTCCATGGAATCGGCAAAGGCGGTATCGCCGGTGAGTTTCAGGAGGCGGGCGGCAAATTTCATCCAGGTAACGGTAACGCAGGTCTCTTGCATCACTTCGTCCTGCACCACCGTCTGCCGCACTCTGGTATGATCAAAAAGCTCGTGGGTAATGCCGCAGCAGCCGATGATGGAAAGCTCGCTCTCCAGAACTGCTCTGCCGAAATTGATCGTGGCAATCTTATATTTTTCGATCCCCGTTGCCTCATAATATTCCAAAAGCCCTTCAAAGCAGGAGATCATTTCATAGGCCTTGGAAACCCCGTATTGATAGGGATAGAGCTTATTTTCGTAGGCAAGTTCAAAGATATTGATATCCTTGGCGCCCCCATGATCTACAATGTAGGTGGCAAAATCCAGATATTTCTGCTCCCCTGTCAGCTTATATAGGCGCACAATCGGCTCCAAAATAGAGGAGGAATTGATGCCCAGCCAGCTGCGGGAGGCAGAAGTGATCTGCTTTTTCCCCTCCCCTTCGCCGATATGGTCGATGATATAATCGGCGCAGCGGCTGATGAAGCGGATAATATCCTTTTTCAGCGCTTCATCCTTGCAGATCTCCAGATAATATTCGCTTGCAAGCATAATATATTTGCGGCTCCAAAGATCCCAGGAATCAAATTCGGTTTCGCGGGTGTAGGAGGAGATTCGCCCATCCTCTTCCGCGGCGGTCATCAGATCCCGAACAGAATCGGTGAGGATCTCATATAATTCGGGATCTTGGGTATAGGCATAGACCATAGCGCTCCCGCGCATCATTTTGCCCCAAAATTCCCCGCGCCAGCCTTGATTATCTCCATCCTGCTGCACGCGGAATACCTCTACAAACTTTGCCCATTGAGCGGGATCCTTCATGGAAAAATCCTGCAGGAAGCGCGCTGCCCAATTAGTAATGCCGTTTAGCTGAATCATTTTTATTTCTCCAGATTTTTCAAATATTCAATGCAGATTTTAGCTTCGGTGGGGCCATCGGGGGTTTGAGTCTCGCTCTCAACCACCATAGGCAATCCATGCTCCTTGCCCCAGGCCACGCACTCGGCAACGGGCGCGCTGCCCATTCCCAAGGGGAAGCCGTTGCCGATCTCGTCGCCATCTTTAATATGAAGGCTGACCAAGCGATCCTGAATCTTTTCCAAAAGAGCAATGGGATCCTTCATACCAACATAAGCCCAATAGATATCCACCTGAAATTTCAGTTTGGTGCGGTAAAGGAGCTGATCGAAGGGCTGGCCGCCATCTTTATTGGGCAGAAACTCGGTATGGTGATTATGGAAGGCAAGGGTGATGCCCTCGGCTGCCAGCTTATCATAAAGCTCATTGGCCTTCTCAACGAAAGCATCCAGCTTTGCCTGATTTTTCAGGCTATAAGCCGGCACAATATAAAGCTTATTGCCAATCGCCTTATGGAAAGCAACGGTTTCTTCATAATTATTAATAAGGTCGTCGAAAGAAGAGTGGGTGCTCCCGATCTCAACGTTATATTTCTTCATAATGGCATTAACTTCCTCTGCCGAAAGGCCGAAGAAGCCGGCGGGCTCCATTTTTTTATAGCCAAGCTCCGCCATTTTGGCCACAGCCTGCTCGAAATTTTCCTTTGCCAGATCACGCACACTATAAAGCTGAATTCCGTATTCCATTTTGAAAAACCTCCGTTTTTTCTTCATCATATCATAAAAGAGGGGGATCTGCAATGAAAAAAACACTTCATTTTTTATAACTTTTTCTTATTCCCGCATTTATTTTCACCCTTTCCCCTTTATTTTTCATAAAATATATGGTAGAATAATTCTATATGAAAACTTTATGAGGTGAAATCATGGATAAAATCATCGTCAATGGGCCTTGCTGCCTTTCCGGCGAAGTGGAGATCACCGGCGCAAAAAATGCGGTGGTGGCGATCCTGCCGGCGGCTATGCTGGTCAACGGCGTCTGCCGAATTGAAAATGTGCCGGATATCAGCGATGTGGCTTGCATTATAAAGATTTTGCGCGCTATGGGCGCTAAAGTGGAGCAGATCGCCCCCGGTACTTTAGAGGTGGATTGCTCGGCAGTGGAGTCCACCGAAGTGCCTTATGAATATGCAAGAAAATTCCGCGCTTCCTATTATTTCTTGGGGGCGCTTTTGGGCCGCTTTAATAAAGCAACGGTTGCCCTGCCCGGCGGCTGCCATCTGGGCGCCCGCCCCATCGATCAGCATATTAAGGCCTTTGAGCAGCTGGGCGCCTCGGTAGAGGTGGCGCGGGGCGATGTGGTCTGCCGCGCCAAGCGGTTGACCGGCGCTAATATCTATCTGGATATGGTTTCGGTGGGCGCCACCATTAATGCCATGCTGGCGGCCGCAAAAGCCGATGGGCTTACTGTGATTGAAAATGTAGCCAAAGAGCCTCATATTGTTGATGTTGCCAACTTCTTAAATTCCATGGGCGCCAATATCCGCGGCGCGGGAACCGATGTGATCAAGGTGATGGGCGTGCCCACCCTGCGGGGCGGCAGTTATGCGGTGATCCCCGATCAGATCGAGGCCGGCACCTATATGGCAGCCGCCGCCGCTACCGGCGGAAAGGTGATGGTTAAAAATATCATTCCCAAGCATATGGAATGTATCACCGCCAAGCTTTCGGAGATGGGCGTGGAGATCACTACCTTCGATGATGCGATTTTAGTAGACGGTACCGGTTCCTTGAAGAAAACCAATGTGATGACAAAGCCGTATCCCGGCTTCCCCACCGATATGCAGCCCCAGATGGCAACGGTGATGCTTCGGGCCGAGGGCACCAGCAAGATCAACGAGGGCGTTTGGGAGAGCCGCTTTAAATATACCGAAGAGCTTGCCCGCATGGGCGCCGATATTTCGGTGAGCGGCAAGGTGGCCACGATTACAGGCGGCAAAGAGCTTTTGGGCGCGCCGGTAAGAGCCTGCGATCTTCGGGCGGGGGCGGCCATGGTCATTGCCGGCCTGATGGCCAAGGGGACCACAACGATCGAAGAGATCGACCATATCCGCCGCGGCTATGAGCGAATTGTTGAAAAATTCCGCGCTCTCGGCGCCGATATCTCTTTGGTGGAAGAAAAATAACCCGTTTTTTATGCGGTTTTTATAAAAAATCTAAAAATATGGCACAAAATGTGTTAAAAAAATCACATAAAGTGGTATCATTTTTCAAAAACCTTTGCTATAATTATTGTTGAAAATAGGGCAACTGCCCAAAAGGGTGCAAGTTGTTCGCGAAGATAGGGAAAAAACTTCAAATTCCCTTGTTCACTTCGCAAATATAAGGAGGTTCATTATGTTGAAGAGAGTTAGTGCCGTTTTATTGGCGGTCGTCATGATGGTTTCCATGATCTGCTCTATCTCTGTAGCAAATGCTGCTGAAGAGAATTATGCAAATCTGGTTGCTGTTCCTGATAAAGAGACTGTTAAGCGCGGCGAAGATGTTACCTTTACCGTTTCTATCGAAACTACCGATGTTAAGTTGTCCGGTCTGGGCATCCAGATCGAGGCAGACAGTGATTTGGTTTTCAAATCCTGGGCTCCTGCAGCAGCAGGCCAGAATGATCTTTTAGAGACCAATCTTGATGAAAAGAAGATCGGCTGGGCTACCGGTAATGAAGAAGGCGAGCTGGTTTTCGCCGGCAATAAGCTCTGCACCGTTACTTATACCGTTAAAGCTGAGGCTACTCTCGGCGAAGCCGGCATCACTGTTGAGGCATTTGAGGCCGCTTATAACGATGGCAATACCACCGAAGATTGCGTTGATCTGGTTGGTGCTGCTGCCAAGGATATCACCGTTGCTTGCGCTCATGATTTCACCGGCGCTTGGGTTCAGCCCGCTGAAGGCACCGCAAAAGAGGATGCTATGCATACCCGCGAGTGCGGCAAGGCTGATTGCCAAGAGATGGATGAAGAGGCTTGCCAGTTCTCTCAGACCGGTGTAACCAAGCATACCGATCTTGTGGATGGCGCTGTTCATTGGGAATGCGATGTTTGCGGCTATACCTGCGATACTCCGATCCTTGCAGGCCATGATATCACCCTGCGCTATAAGGCTGCTACCGCTAGCAAAGATGGTAGATGGGAAGAATATTGCTCCATCTGCGAAGAGCCCGTTAGCACCACTCCGATCACTGCAGGCTGGCCCTTCAAAGATATGGCACATAGTGGCTGGACCGTAGCTCCCCTCAGATATATGCATGCTTCCGGTTTGATGGAAGGCAGCGGCGGCAACTTCACCCCCAATGCTACTATGGACCGCGCTCAGGTTATGATTGTTTTGGCCAGAATCTACTATGGCGGCGATGCAGCTGTGCCCAAGTATAAGGCAAGTGAAAATGTTTTTGCCGATATCGATAGCTATTCCTGGAAGGGTGCCAGAAAGTATATTCAGGCATGCCAGAAGGCCGGCATTGTAGAGGGAACCGCGAGCGGCGGCAAGCTTTATTGCAACCCCAAGGGCTTGATCACCACTCAAGAAGTTGCCACCATGTTCTATAGAACCTATAAGCTGAAATACGGCAATGATCCCATTCAATTTGTTAAAAATCCGGTGTCTTATGAATCCATCAAGGACAGGAGTTCGGTTGCCAGCTGGGCAAAGACTGCTGTTAAGTGGTCTGTTAATTCCGGTTTGCTTCAGGGCGATAATGGCTATCTCAGACCTAAGGCCAACCTGACCCGCGCTCAGATGGCTACCATGCTGCAGCGTTATGATACCGCTACCAGAGGCATTGTAATTTTATAATTACTAAAAATACAAGAGGCGCCTTCCGCAAGGAAGGTGCCTCATTTATATTTGCCTTGCGGCGAATCTGTTGCACACAATGAGCCGCTCCGTGTTTGGCGCAAAAGATAAAGGGGATGAAAAAAATCCATTAGGATTTTTTTCATCCCCCTTTTTGATTACTTTTTAGGGTGTAGGAAGGATTTTTTTGATTAATACTTTGCAACGATCGCCTGCATCTGATCTTGCTTTTCTTCCATTTCAGAAACCAGCTTTAGCTGAGTGCGGGCCCGAACCAGATTATGCTCCGGATAGGCGGTTTTGAAATAAAGATCGCCATTGAGATAATCGGTTAAAAAGCGAATGCCGCATTCCAAGGTCATGGTCCATGCGCCGGTGGGCAAAAGAGTTTTTTCCAATTCGGAAAGGCAGTTGTTGCAGCCCTCCAAAAAGCCTTGGGTATAGGCATCGAAAAGCTCCAAAGAAAGCTCCACTTTGGAAAGATCCTTTTCGTCTTCTGCGGCAGTGGAAGCCCCGAAGCGAATGGAATCGCCGAAATCAAAGATGGCTTGGCCGGGCATCACGGTATCCAAATCGATAACGCAAACGCCCTCTTCCGTTTCGGGATCTAAAAGCACATTGTTCAGCTTGGTATCGTTATGAGTAACGCGGAGAGGAAGAACTCCTTCCTCCTGCAGCTTCATCACAAGGCCGCTCTCCTGCTCCCGCTCCAGAGCAAAGGCAATCTCTTTTTCCGCTTGGCTCTTTCGCCCTGCCCGATCCTTCTCGATAGCCTCATGCAGCTGTGCAAAGCGGGCGGGGGTATCATGGAAATGAGGAATGGTTTCAAAGAGCTCTTCGGCAGGATACTGCTCTAAAAGGGATTGAAATCTGCCAAAGGCTTTGCCGCTGGCATAAAAATCGCGGGGGCTGCGAGCGGCATCAAGGGCAAAGAGGGTGCTTTGAAACCGATAGGCGCGGAAGGCGCCCTCCTCCCCATTATAATAAAGCTCCCCATTTTTGGTGCGGATAAAGGTGAGGGTTTCCCGATTCGGGTCGCCTCCCCGCTCCACAATGCGCTTCTTTAAATATTCGGTAACACTGAAAACATTTTCCATCAGCCCTTGAGGCTCGGTGAAAACATAAGTGTTCATCCGCTGAAGAATATATTGGGCCCCTTTATCGGTGGTGAGCAAAAGGGTATCGTTGATATGGCCGCCGCCAAAGGGCTTGGCTTCGATCACTTGCCCATTAAAGGCAAAGGCTGCAATCACATTTTCGATATCGTTCTGTTTCATTTCCAAAGCTCCTGCGGATATTTGCCGGCATCCTTTAAGCCCTGAATGCCTGCCATCACTTCCGGTTTATCTTCTTTATAGGTAACTCCATACCATTTATCGGCGCTTCGCAGCACTTTTACCGTTGCGGCCTTTTCACTGAGCAATTCATCAACAACTACCGGCAGATAAAATTCCGATTTCAAGGGATTTTCTTTCACTGTAGTGTTCAAGAAGATGGGGAACTTTTCCTCCAAAGCTTTCAGATAAGCCAAGGGGAAGCCCCACATATTCATCGAAACAGGCGCATCGTTGGCCACCGGAATAAAGCTTTCGCCGCCATCTTCGGAAAAATGAGCCTGCCCATCGATCTTTTGGATCATGGTGCGCTCATCGATCTTTTGCAGATAGCCATCTTCGCTCACGCGGCAAACCCCGCGGGCCACATGGCCGTTATCGGTAAGAGTATTTTCCAGAATATAGCCTACCATGGCAATCTTCATGGGCTCCTCTTCCTTGATGGAGATAAGATGGTTATAAAGTTGCTGAAAAGCATCTCTGCCATAAAAATCATCGGCATTGATCACTGCGAAGGGCGCATCTAAAACATCCTTGCAGCAAAGAATGGCATGGCCGGTGCCCCAGGGCTTCACTCTGCCTTCGGGAATTTCGGTGCCTTTTGGTACCTTTGCAAGCTCTTGGAAAACATAATGCACCTCGGCCAGCTTTTCGATGCGGTTGCCGATCACTTCTTTGAAATCTTTTTCAATCGCTTCTTTGATAACAAAAACAAATTTCTTAAAACCGGCCTTCATGGCATCATAAACCGAAAAGTCCATGATGATATCGCCGGCAGCATCTACCGGATCGATCTGCTTCAGGCCACCATAGCGGCTGCCCATACCGGCTGCCATAATCACTAAAATAGGTTCTTTCATGATCAAGTTCTCTCCTATTATAATATAGTGCCTCAAAGAGGGCATCATCAGTATACCATATGGAAGAAGAAAAGTAAAGGAAAGAAAGGGCAGGAAATGTTTACTTTTTGGTTATCATGTGCCAAAAATATTTTCAAAAAAATTTTTTTGGCAAGGAAATGCGGAAATATCGCAGATTTTGGGGCAAAAAGAGGGCAAAAATACAGGATATTGTGGTTTGTGCAGATTGACAGAAAAAGCAAATAAAATTTTGTGAAAAATATAGAAATTTTTTTAAAAAAAGACTTGAAATTCCCGGATGAGTGTGTTATCATACATAGGCATGACTGTGGATGCGACGAAACGGGAGGTGGCCATAGCGCCGAGTTTTCCCGGCGGATATGGGGAATTTCCGTGGAGCATACCGGCCTTAAGAGCCGGGCGCATGTCAGGGAAAAGCAAAGAAAACCGTTCTTTAGGAACTGCGCGGCGTGCTGCGTAAGCCAGGCGATGGATCGGACCTTTGTTCGGGCAGGTAAGCCCGATTTATTTAAGGCTGCAGGGTGAAACACCCGGCAAAGTGTTAAATGAATTTTCTACCGATATCGTCGAGCCCCAAAGTCAAATATAAAAAGGAGGCTAATGAAGAATGGCTGAAAAAATCAGAATCAGAGTAAAGGGTTATGATTCTACTTTGGTAGATCAGGCTGCTCAGAAGATCCTGGAGACCGCGCAGAGAACCGGTGCTGTTGTATCCGGTCCGATCCCCCTTCCCACCAAGAAAGAGGTTGTAACCATCTTGCGCGCTGTTCATAAGTATAAGGATTCCAGAGAGCAGTTCGAAAGACGTACTCACAAGCGTTTGATCGACATTGTGAAGCCCGCAGCTAAAACTGCTGAGGCATTGGCAAGTGTAGAACTTCCTGCCGGCGTTGAGCTTGAAATCAAGCTGTAATAAGTAGGCGCGAGTTGTTTAACCCTCGTCTGCTGTTGGCAAAGAAGGTCATGTTGATGAAAATCAACCAATAACCATATGGAGGTAAGTTAGAAATGAAGAAAGGTATCATCGGAAAGAAAATCGGAATGACTCAGGTCTTCGATGAGATCGGCAACGTTATTCCGGTAACCGTTATTCAGGCAGGCCCCTGCACCGTTGTGCAGAAGAAGACTGTTGAGAATGATGGTTATGCATCTGTTCAGCTGGGTTATCAAGACATCAGCGAAAAGAAAGTAACCAAGCCCATGAAAGGCCATTTTGATAAGGCCGGCGTTGGCTACAAGAAGGTGTTGAAGGAGTTCCGTCTGGAAGACGCCGATAATTATAATGTAGGTGATGTGATCACCGCCGAGGCTTTTGAGATCGGCAGTGCAGTCGACGTTACCGGTATTTCCAAGGGTAAGGGCTTCGCCGGTACCATTAAGCGGTATGGCGGCCATCGCACTCCCATGACTCATGGTGGCGGTCCTGTTCATCGCCATGCAGGTTCTATGGGTGCTTGCTCCTCTCCCTCCCGTATTTTCAAGGGCAAGAAGATGCCCGGTCATATGGGTGTTGTTCAGGTTACTGTTCAGAATCTCGATGTAGTAAAGGTCGATATCGAGAATAATCTTCTGGTTGTTAAGGGTGCGATCCCCGGCCCCAAGGGCTCGATCGTAACCGTTAAGAATACCGTTAAAAATGGTTAAGTAAGGAGGATAATTGAAAATGGCAAACGTTGACGTATTTGACATGAGTGGTGCAAAAGTTTCCACCATGGACCTTGCAGATTCCATTTTTTGCGTAAAGGTAAACGAAACTGCAATGCATACTGCAGTTACCAATTATCTGGCCAATCAGCGCCAGGGCACTCAATCCGCTCTGACCCGCGCTGAGGTTTCCGGCGGCGGCATCAAGCCTTGGCGCCAAAAGGGTACCGGTCGCGCTCGTCAGGGCTCTACCCGCGCTCCCCAATGGACCCATGGCGGTATCGTGTTCGCTCCCAAGCCCCGCGATTATCGCTTCAGCCTCAACCGCAAGGTGAAGAAGCTGGCTCTGCTTTCCGCTCTCTCTTCCAAGCTGGCCGAGGGCAAGCTCATCGTTCTGGATAAGATCGATATGGAAGAATATAAGACCAAGACCGTTGTTGGCATGATGAAGGCTCTCAATACCGAGAATGCTCTGGTGGTTAATAATGTAACCAACCTCTTCTTTGTGAAGAGCGCAGCAAATATCCCCGGTGTAAAGGCCGCACGTGTAAACACCATCAATACCTACGACATCCTGAAGCACGACACTTTGATCCTGACTCAGGATGCTGTAAAGCAACTTGAGGAGGTTTATGCATAATGAAATCTATCTACGATATTATTATGAAACCCATTGTCTCCGAGAAGTCTATGGCTTCCATGCAGGAAAAGACCTATGTTTTCCAGGTAGCAAAGGATGCCAACAAGATCGAGATTAAGAATGCGGTTGAGGAAATCTTCAAGGTTTCCGTTGAAAAGGTTACCGTTGTAAACGTACGCGGTAAAGAAAAGAGACTGGGCGTTCATGTCGGCACCACTGCTGCATGGAAGAAAGCCTATGTGAAATTGACTGCTGATTCGAAGACCATTGAGTTCTTCGACGGCATGATGTAAGGAGGAGAAAAGTTATGGCAATGAAAACTTATAAACCGACTTCTCCCGCCAGACGTCAGATGACCAATGTGGACTACAGCTGCCTTTCCAAGGATGCTCCCGAGCGGAGCCTGCTGAAGACTCTGAAGAAGAACGCCGGCCGCAATAGCTATGGCCGCATCACCGTTCGTCATCAGGGCGGCGGCAACAAGGTGAAGTACAGAGTTATCGATTTCAAGAGAAATAAGATGGATGCGCCTGCAACTGTGGCCTCCATTCAGTACGATCCCAACCGCAGCGCTTTCATCGCTTTGCTGCAGTATGAGGATGGCGAGAAGGCTTATATCATCTGCCCCGAAGGCCTGAAGGTTGGCGACACTGTTGTTTCCAGCGCTTCTGCTGATATTAAGCCCGGCAACGCTCTGCCTTTGGAGAACATTCCTGTTGGTACTGTGATCCATTGCGTTGAGCTTTATCCCGGCAAGGGCGCTCAGTTGGTTCGTTCCGCCGGCAACAGCGCTCAGCTGATGGCTAAAGAGAATGGCTATGCTCAGGTTCGCCTTCCCTCCGGTGAGGTTCGCCTGGTTCGCCTCAACTGCAAGGCTGTTATTGGCGTTGTTTCCAATGGCGAGCATTCCAATGTTTCTATCGGTAAGGCCGGTAGAAAGCGTCATATGGGTATCCGCCCCACTGTGCGTGGTTCTGTTATGAACCCCTGCGACCATCCCCACGGTGGTGGTGAGGGTAAGTCCCCCATCGGCCGCAGCGGCCCTGTTACCCCTTGGGGTAAGCCCGCTCTTGGCTTGAAGACCAGAAGCAAGAAGAACAAGACCGACAAGTTTATTGTTAAACGTCGGAATGCGAAGTAATCTGGAAGGAGGCATATAGAAAATGAGTAGAAGTACCAAAAAGGGACCTTTTGTTGATGCAAAGCTCCTGGCAAGAATTCAGGCAATGAACGAGTCCGGCGAGAAGAGAGTTCTCAAGACCTGGTCCCGTGCATCCACCATCTTTCCGGATTTCGTAGGCCACACTGTCGCAGTGCATGACGGCAGAAAGCATGTGCCTGTATATGTAACCGAGGATATGGTTGGTCATAAGCTGGGTGAGTTTGCACCCACCAGAACCTTTAAGGGCCATGCAGGCTCCAAGACCACCAAGTAAGGAGGAAGAAAGAATGCAAGCAACTGCACATTTGAAATATCTCAGAATCTCTCCTCGCAAGGTCAGCGTGGTTCTGGACCTGATCCGGAATAAGCCTGCCAATGTTGCAGCAGCGATTCTGAAAAACACCAATAAGGCTGCCTCTGAGCCTGTATACAAACTGCTCAAGAGCGCAATGGCCAATGCTGAGAACAATTTCCAGATGGATCCCACCAAGCTGGTTGTAGCAAAATGCTACGCTTGCCCCGGTCCGATCCTGAAGAGAATCATGCCCAGAGCACAGGGCAGAGCGTTCCGCATCAATAAGCGGACCTCTCATGTAACTATTGTAGTGGAGGAGGCGTAAACGATGGGTCAGAAAGTGAATCCCCACGGCCTTAGAGTCGGGGTTATTAAGAATTGGGATTCCAGATGGATCGCTGCAGACGGTAAAGTCGGCGACCTGATCCTGGAGGACTATAACATCCGTAAGTTCCTTAAGAAGAAGCTCTATGCCGCCGGTATCCCCGATATCGAAATCGAGAGAACCGCCGAGGGCAACAGCATCCGCATCTTCCTGCACTGCGCGAAACCCGGTCTTGTTATCGGCCGCGGTGGTGCTGAGATCGAGAAGCTGAAGAAGGAATTGATGGATATGACCGGTAAGAAGGTCAACATCAATATCGTTGAAGTTAAGAATATGGACACCAGCAGCCAGTTGGTTGCCGAGTCCATTGCGCAGCAGCTGGAAAAGCGTATCGCTTTCCGCCGCGCTATGAAGAAGGCGATCGGCAATACCATGAGAACCGGCGCGAAGGGTATCAAGGTTATGGTATCCGGCCGTTTGAACGGTGCTGAAATCGCAAGAAGCGAATGCTATCACGAGGGTACCATTCCTCTGCAAACTTTAAGAGCTGACATTGACTACGGTTTCACCGAGGCGAATACCACCTATGGTAAGATCGGCGTAAAGGTTTGGATCTACAAAGGCGAGATCCTTGCCGATGTCAAAAAGGCTCCCAGAAAAGAAGGAGGAGCTAAGTAATGTTAATTCCTAAAAGAGTTAAGTACAGAAGAGTACAGAGAGGCCGCATGAAGGGTAAAGCCACCCGCGGCAATACCATCGCTTATGGTGATTTTGGCCTGCAGGCTCTGGAGCCCGCCTGGATCACCAATAACCAGATCGAGGCCGCTCGTATTGCCATGACCCGTTACCTCAAGAGAGGCGGTCGGGTATGGATCAAAGTGTTCCCCGATAAGCCGGTAACTGCAAAGCCTGCTGAAACCCGCATGGGTTCCGGTAAAGGTTCCCCTGAATATTGGGTAGCAGTAGTAAAGCCCGGTCGTATCCTCTTTGAGGTTGCAGACGTGCCTGAGGAACTGGCTCGCGAGGCTATGCGCCTGGCTATGCATAAGCTTCCCATCAAGTGCAAGTTTGTTGTGAAGGAAACTGAAGGTGGTGACGAAGAATGAAGGCTAATAAAGTAAGAGAAATGAACGCACAGGAACTGAACGAAAAGCTCAACGGGCTGAAGAAGGAACTTTTTAACCTGAAATTCCAGCACGCAACCAATCAGTTGGATAATCCCCAGCGGATCGTTGCTGTCAAGAAAGACATCGCCCGTGTGAATACGATTCTTCGTGAGCTCGAGCTCCGTGAGTCCAAGTAAGCTTAAAAGGAGTGAGTAACATGGAAAGAACTTTGAGAAAAACCCGCGTTGGCGAGGTTGTGAGCGACAAGATGGATAAGACCATCGTCGTAGCCATTAAAGACAATGTAAAGCACCCCTTGTATAAGAAGGTTATTAAGACCACCTACAAGCTGAAGGCCCATGATGAGAATAACGAGTGCGGCATCGGCGATAAGGTAGAGGTTATGGAAACCAGACCTCTTTCTAAAGACAAGAGATGGCGCCTTGTTCGGATCATCGAGAAGGCTAAATAATTAAAGGAGGACTAAGTCGTGATACAGCAACAAACTTATCTTAAAGTTGCCGACAATACCGGTGCTAAAGAGCTGATGTGCATTAAGGTACTTGGCGGCTCCAAAAGAAGATACGCAGGTATTGGCGATGTAGTTGTTTGCTCTGTGAAAAAGGCTGCTCCCGGCGGCACCGTAAAGAAGGGTGACGTTGTGAAGGCAGTAGTTGTTCGCACTGTTAAAGGCATCAAGAGAGCTGATGGCTCCAGCATCCGTTTCGACGAGAACGCTGCCGTCATCATTCGTGAGGATAAAAACCCCAGAGGTACTCGTATCTTTGGGCCTGTAGCCAGAGAGCTGCGTGATAAGGATTATACCAAGATCCTTTCCCTCGCTCCCGAAGTACTGTAAGGAGGTGCGAATCAGAATGAATAAACTGCATGTTAAAAAAGGTGATACCGTTCTGGTGATCTCCGGCGCTTCCAAGGGCCTTAAGGGTAAGGTTTTGGAAGTGAGCCCCAAGGAGGGCAAGGTGATCGTGGAGAAAGCAAACATGGTCATCAAGCACGTTAAACCCCGTCGTCAGGGTGAGACCGGCGGCCGCGTTGAGGCCGAGGGTGCAATCTATGCATCCAAGGTTCAGGTTGTCTGCCCCAAGTGTAAGGAAGCTGTCCGCGTTGGTCATACCAAAGTGGATAACGAAAAGAAGCGCGTCTGCAAGGCTTGCGGCGAAATTTTCTAAGGAGGAGTTAAAAGAATATGTCTAGAATGTCTGAGCTTTACAGCAAAGAGATCGCTCCTGCTCTGATGAAGAAATTCGCCTATAAGAGCGTGATGCAGATCCCCAAGCTGGATAAAATCATTTTGAATGTCGGCTGCGGCGACGCAAAAGACAATGCAAAGGTGATCGATAATGTATGTGCCGAATTGGCGCTGATCACCGGCCAGAAGGCAATCCCCACCAGAGCTCGTAAGTCCGTTGCGAACTTTAAGCTTCGCGAAGGCATGGCGATCGGTGCGAAGGTTACTTTGCGCGGCGAAAAGATGTATGAATTCATGGATCGTCTTTTCAATACCGCTCTTCCCCGTGTGCGCGACTTCCGTGGCATCAATGCCAACGGTTTCGATGGCCGCGGCAACTATGCCTTCGGTATCAAAGAGCAGTTGATCTTCCCCGAAATCGAGTATGATAAGGTTGAGAAGATCCGTGGTATGGATATCGTATTCGTTACCACCGCAAAGACTGATGAAGAAGCCAAAGAGATGCTGACCTTGTTCGGCGCTCCTTTTGAGAAATAAGAGGGGGGAACGAAAATGGCTAAAAAATCTATGATCTTAAAGCAGCAAAAGACCCAAAAGTATAGCACCAGAGAGTATAACAGATGCAAGATCTGTGGTCGCCCTCATGCATACTTGAGAAACTATGGTATTTGCAGAATTTGCTTCCGTGAGCTGGCTTATAAGGGCCAGATTCCCGGAGTTAAGAAAGCAAGCTGGTAAGGAGGAGCAAGAAATGCAGATTACTGATCCTATTGCAGATTTGCTTACCCGAGTTCGGAATGCAAACGCTGCAAAGCATGAAACTGTAGAAATCCCCGCTTCGAACATGAAGAAGGCTATCTGCCAGATCCTGCTCGATGAGGGATATATCAAAGAGATGAAGGTTGAAGAAGACGGCCTTCAGGGCAAAATTGTTCTCACTTTGAAATACGGCGAGAATAAAACCCGCATCATTCAGGGCCTCAAGAGAATTTCTAAGCCCGGTCTGCGGATCTATGCCGGTGTTGAGGATATGCCCCGTGTAATGAAAGGTCTGGGCGTTGCCATCGTGTCCAC
This sequence comes from Eubacteriales bacterium, assembly GCA_045544255.1. Taxonomy (GTDB): domain Bacteria; phylum Bacillota; class Clostridia; order Oscillospirales; family QAKW01; genus QAKW01. The sequence goes on from JAZPYP010000027.1 coordinate 18,809, forward strand.
CTCTAAGGGTGTTATGACCGATAAGCAGGCTCGGAAGATGGGCGTAGGCGGCGAAGTGCTTGCCTTCGTATGGTAAGGAGGAATTCTGATGTCGAGAATTGGTAGAAAACCGATCACTATTCCCGCAGGTGTTGAAGTAAAGATCGATAGTGACAATACCATCACTGTCAAGGGCCCCAAGGGTACTCTGACCAAGACCATGCATCCCGATATGGCAATCGCCGTAGAGGGGGCTGAGATTCTGGTAACCCGCCCCAGCGATGTGAAAGAGCATCGCGCTCTTCATGGCCTGACCAGAACCCTGATCGCCAATATGGTGGAGGGTGTTACCAACGGCTACAAGAAAGAGCTTGAGATCCGTGGTGTTGGTTACAGAGCACAGCTGCAGGGTAAAACCTTAAACATGAACTTGGGATATTCCCATCCGGTAATCATGGAGCCCATCGATGGCATCACCATCGAAGTTCCTGCTCAGAATAGAGTTGTGATTTCCGGTATCGATAAGCAGCTGGTTGGCCATTTTGCTGCAAACGTTCGCTTTAAGCGGCCCCCCGAACCCTATAAGGGCGCCGGTATCCGCTATGTGGACGAGGTTGTTAAGCATAAAGAAGGCAAAGCCGGTAAAGGCAAATAATAAAGGGAGGAAACGATTATGGTTAAGAAACCTGATAGCAATGCTGCAAGAATTAAAAGACATAAACGGGTACGCTCCAAAATCTCCGGTACTCCCGAGTGCCCCCGTCTTTGCGTTTTCCGTTCTGCAAAGCATATCTACGCTCAGGTCATCGACGATGTGAGCGGTAAGACTTTGGTAAGTGCCTCTTCTCTCGAGAAGGATTTCGGTGTATACGGCGGCAATAAGGACGCTGCTAAAAAGGTTGGCGTTCTGGTTGCAGAGCGTGCGCTGAAAGCAAAGATCGAGAACGTTGTATTCGATAGAGGCGGATTTGTTTACCACGGCCGTGTTCAGGCATTGGCCGAGGGCGCCCGTGAAGGCGGACTGAAATTCTAATTGGAGGAGAAGAATAATGGCTAATATGAATGATGCAAGCACTCTTGACCTTCAAGAGAGAGTTGTCTGCCTGAATCGTGTTTCCAAGACCGTTAAGGGCGGCCGGATCATGAAATTCTCCGCACTGATCGTTGTTGGCGACGGCAAGGGCCGCGTTGGTGCCGGTCTGGGCAAGGCTGCTGAAGTTCCCGAAGCAATTCGCAAGGGTATTGAAGATGCCAAGAAGAACATGATCACTGTCAATCTGAAGGACACTACTATTCCCCACGACATTGTGGGCAAATACGGCGCTTCCATGGTTATCATGAAGCCCGCCGCTCCCGGTACCGGTGTTATCGCCGGTGGTGCAGTTCGTGCTGTATTGGAGATGGCCGGTATCAAGGATATCAGAACTAAAGCGCTTCGTTCCAGAAATAAGCGTAATGTGGTTAATGCAACCCTGGCAGGCCTCGCAGCTTGCTGCGACGCTGCTTCCATTGCTGCAAAGCGCGGCAAGACCGTTGAAGAGATCTTAGGTTAAGGAGGCACGAATAATGGCTAAAGTAAAGAATCTTAAAGTAACTCTGGTAAAGAGCCTTATCGGCTGCAAAGAAGGTCAGATCGCAACTGCTGCGGCTCTCGGCCTGAAGAAGATTGGGGACAACACCATTCAGCCTGATAACGCTGCCACCCAGGGCAAAATCAAAAAAATCGTTCACCTGCTCCAGGTTGAAAACGTGAAGTAAGGAGGAGGAACCAGTATGAAATTACACGAACTTGCTCCTGTAAGCGGTGCAACCACCGTAGCAAAGAGAAAAGGCAGAGGCCCCGCTTCCGGCAACGGTAAGACCGGCGGTCATGGCCATAAGGGCCAAAAGGCTCGTTCCGGCGGTAGCATTCGTCTGGGCTTTGAAGGCGGTCAGATGCCTTTGCAAAGACGTTTGCCCAAGCGCGGATTCAATAATATCTTCGCCAAGAAATTTGTCGTCATCAATCTGGATGATCTGAATAAGTTCAATGCAGGTGATGTTGTAGACATTAATGCTGTTATCGAAGCAGGCTTCTCCAAGAAAGCTTGGGATGGCCTCAAGGTAATCGGCTCCGGTTCCGTCGAGAAGGCTGTCACCGTCAAGGCTGCTAAAGTTACTGCCGGTGCAAAAGAGAAAATCGAGGCTGTCGGCGGAAAGGTTGAGGTGATGTAAAATGTTCAGCGTCTTCAGAAATGCCTGGAAAGTCCAGGACTTAAGAAAGAAGATCCTGTTTACCGCATTGATTCTGATCATCTTCCGTCTGGGTTGTAATATTCCGGTTCCTTTTCTGGATCCGGACGCCCTGAAGGCGATGTTCGGAAACTTTGCCAGCGAAGGTAATATCTTTACCTACCTGAACATCTTGTCCGGTGATGCGATGTCGAGCGCGTCTTTCTTCTCGCTCTCCATCTCTCCCTATATCAATGCATCCATTATCATGCAGCTTCTGGCTGTTGCGATCCCCGCCTTGGAGCGGAAGATGAAGGATGATCCCGAAGGCGGAAAGAAACTGATGGAAACCTGGACTCGTTACCTTTCCATCGCGTTCTCCTTCCTGCTCGGCTTTGGTTACTATACCATTCTGAAGAATCGTGCAAACGCCGTTTCCGAAGGTCAGGAAGTATTCAAAGCATTGGTTATCATCTTTGCTTTCGCCGCCGGTGCCACCATTATTATGTGGCTGGGCGAGAAGATCAATGAAAAGGGCATCGGAAATGGTATTTCCATTCTTCTGTTCGCCGGTATCGTTGCCGGCTTGCCCGGCATGGGTAATACCTTGATTTCCGCAATCCGCGCCGGTGCGGTCCATTGGATCCTTGGTGTTGTTTGCGTATTGGTGGTATTGCTGATGATCGCCTTTGTTGTATTCATCACCAACGGTGAGCGTCGGATCCCCGTGCAGTATGCAAAGCAAGTGAAGGGCCGCAAAATGTATGGCGGTCAGAATACCAATATTCCCCTGAAGGTGAATATGACCGGCGTTCTGCCCATCATCTTCGCGCAGTCTTTCGTTATGCTGCCCCCCACCATCGTTAATTTCTTCCCCAAGCTTATGAAGTGGAAATGGGTTGAGGCGATTGTGGATACTATCAATGTAGGCGGCTGGGTCTATATGGTAGCGATGTTCCTTCTGATCATCGCATTCAGCTATTTCTACACTGTGATTTCCTTCAACCCTGTAGAAGTGGCTAATAACCTGAAGAAGAATGGTGGCTTTATCATGGGTATCCGCCCCGGTAAGCCCACCGCAGAGTTCATCACCAAGAGCCTTAACCGGATCACCCTGATCGGCGCCATTTTCCTTGGCCTCTTGGCAGTGCTCCCCAATATTGCGGCAATGATCAACTCCAGTTTGTCGTCTGTCGCTATCGGCGGTACTACCTTGCTGATCGTGGTTGGTGTGGCCCTTGAAACGATGAAGACTCTGGAATCCCAGATGCTGATGCGTCACTATAAGGGCTTCCTCGAATAAGGAATAGGTGCAAAAATGAAGATCATTCTTTTAGGTGCGCCCGGTGCCGGTAAAGGCACTCAGGCCGAAAACATCTGCAAGAAATTCAATATCCCCACCATCTCTACCGGAAACATGATCCGCGCAGCCATTCATAATGGCACCGAGCTGGGATTGAAGGCTAAAAGCCTGATCGATGCCGGCAAATTGGTGCCCGATGAAGTGGTGATCGGCATGATTCGGGAGCGTTTGGCAGAGGATGATTGCGCCAATGGCTTTATTCTCGACGGTTTTCCCCGCACAATTCCTCAAGCAGAGGCCCTCAAAGAGATGGGTGTGGCCATTGATATGGCCCTTTCCATCGAAGTGGCTGATGAAGAGATTGTGAAGCGCATGAGCGGCCGGCGGGTATGCCCCGCCTGCGGGATGACTTATCATCTTGATTTTAAGCCCTCTGCAGACAATAAACATTGCGATGCCTGCCAAGCCGAGCTGATCATTCGCAAGGATGATGAGCCCGCCACTGTGCTGGATCGCCTGAACACTTATCATGAAACCACCGAGCCCCTGAAGAGCTTCTATGAAGCCGAAGGGAAGCTGGTGCTGGTGCACGGTCGGGAAGAGCTGGCCGAAACCACCAAAGCAACCTTTGATGCTATCGAGGCGTTTTTGAAATGATGATTTTAAAATCCGATAGTGATATTCGCTTGATGCGGAAAGCCGGCGCAATTGCCGCCGGCGCCCTTCAAGCGGCGGGAGAAGCGGCTGCCCCCGGGATGACCACGAAAGAGCTTGATCGCATCGTGGAAAGCTATATCCGCTCCCATGGAGCAAAGCCTTCTTTTAAGGGCTATGGCGGGTTCCCCGCCAGCGCCTGTATCTCCATCAATAATGTGGTGATCCATGGGATCCCCGATGAGAAGACGATTATCCGCGATGGCGATATTGTCAGCGTGGATGTGGGTGCTTATATCGGCGGGTTCCACGGAGATAATGCCAATACCTTTCTGATCGGAAATGTTTCCGAAGAAGCGAGGAAGCTGGTGGAGGTAACCAGAGAGAGCCTGATGAAAGCCTATGAGCTTTTGCATGGCGGTGTTCGCCTCGGCGATATCGGCCATTGCATCGAAAGCTATGTGGAGCAATTTGGGTTCACTCCGGTGAAGGATTTTGTTGGCCATGGAATCGGTCGGGCCCTTCATGAGGACCCGAATGTGCCAAACTATGGCAGAGCAGGCCATGGCCTGCGGTTGCCGAAGGGATTGGTTGTGGCCATTGAGCCGATGATCAATCAGGGCACCGATAAAGTCATCATCAGCAATCAGGACGGCTGGACGGTTACCACAGCAGATGGTAAGCTCAGCGCTCATTATGAGCATACGTTCTATATCGATGAAACTTGCGGCCATATTTTAACGCAAGTTTAAAGGCTGCTTCAAACCGGTAAGAAAAAAGGTTCAGTATTTATTGTGATTGAAGGATAGGAGGACCTATGTCTAAAGAAGATATGATCGAAGTGGAAGGCGTTGTAGTTGAAGCAATGCCCAATGCCAACTTCATGGTTGAGCTGGATGGCGGGCATAAGATTCATGCCCATATTTCCGGCAAGCTGCGTATGAATTATATCAAGATCCTGCCCGGTGATAAGGTAACGGTTGAAATGTCGCCTTATGATCTCACCAAAGGCAGAATTATATGGAGAGCCAAATAAGGCTTTAGGGTGATGCGAATGATCCGTACCTGCCTCAAGGCGGGAGATTTCGGAGCTTTTCACCCAAATCATTCTTGCAAGGCGTCAGCCTTACGCGCCTGATTTGAATAAAAATCCCTCAAAATCTCCTCACCTTGAGGTCAAAGATTTAAAGAAAGCGGATTTTTGATCAACCGAGGCGCAAAGCGGAGTAAATCCTGCCGGATTTACGAGTATTTTAACGAAGGATGGGCGAAAATCCGCTTCTTTAAACAGATTCGGATTATGCGCATCACCCTAACGAATGGAGGTATTTTCAATGAAGGTAAGACCTTCCGTTAAACCCATTTGCGAGAAATGCAAAATCATTAGAAGACATGGTAAGGTGATGGTAATTTGCCAGAACCCGAAACACAAGCAGAAACAGGGCTAAGCACCTTGTTGCTTGATTAAAATGGAGGTGTAATAACCAAATGGCAAGAATTGCTGGTATCGATTTACCGAAGGAAAAGCGCGTTGAGATCGGCTTGACCTATATCTACGGCATCGGCCGTAAAACTTCCAACGACATTCTGGCTGCTGCCGGCGTTGATCCCGACACTCGCGTGAAGGATCTGACCGAGGCTGAAGTAGCTGCGATCCGTGCTGCAATGGATGGCTATGCTGTGGAAGGCGATCTCAGAAGAAATGTTGCTTTGGATATTAAGCGTCTGATCGAAATCGGATGCTACAGAGGAACTAGACATAGAAAAGGTTTACCTGTACGGGGCCAAAGATCTAAGACCAACGCCCGCACCAGAAAGGGCCCCAGAAAAACAATGGCAAATAAGAAGAAGTAAGGAGTGAATAAGAATGGCTGCTAAAAATGTTAAGAAAGCAACCGGCAAGCGCCGTGTGAAGAAGAATATTGAACGTGGAGCCGCTCACATTCGCTCTACCTTCAATAACACTCTGGTTACCATCTCTGATGTAAACGGTAATGCTATTTCCTGGGCATCCGCCGGTGAGATGGGCTTTAAGGGTTCCAGAAAGAGCACTCCGTTTGCCGCTCAGATGGCTGCAGAGCAGGCTGCAAAGGCTGCTATGGAGCATGGTCTGAAGACTGTGGAAGTGTATGTTAAGGGACCGGGTGCAGGCCGCGAGGCTGCTATCCGTGCTCTGCAGACTGCAGGTTTGGAGATCACCCTGATTAAGGATGTTACCCCCATCCCCCATAACGGCTGCAGACCCCCGAAGAGAAGAAGAGTATAAGGAGGATAACAATATGGCTAGATATACCGGCGCTGTATGCCGTCAATGCCGTAGAGAAGGGCAGAAGCTTTTCCTGAAGGGTGAGCGCTGCTATTCCGATAAGTGCGCGCTTGCTCGCCGCGCTTATGCTCCCGGTCAGCATGGCCAGGGCAGAAAGAAAGTATCTGAGTATGGTTTGCAGCTCAGAGAGAAGCAAAAAGTCAGAAAGTATTATGGCGTTTTGGAAAGCCAGTTCGCTAAATACTTTGAAATGGCTGAAAAGAAACAGGGCGTTACCGGTGACAACCTGCTTTCTATCGTAGAGAGCAGATTGGACAATGTGGTTTACAGATTAGGCTTTGCTATGTCCAGACCCGAGGCTCGGCAGTTGGTCCGCCACGGGCACTTTACCTTGAATGGTAAGAAAGTCAACATTCCTTCCCTTTTGGTTGAGGTTGGCGATGTTATCGCTCTCAAAGAAGGAAGCATGAGCTCCCCCAAGATCAAGGCTATCCGGGAAGCTAATGAGAAGCGCGCCATTGTGAAGTGGCTCGAGCTCAACGGCACTACCGGTAAGGTTGTCGGCGTTGCAGAAGCCGAAGATATCGACCTGCCGATCGAGACTCATCTTATCGTCGAGTTGTATTCTAAATAAGGAAAGTTCCGAATGCGTTTTTGGCACTCATCTTGGCGGATCTTTTTCCACCGGTGATGCCCCAAAATCCCCGACCATACGCAAAGTATGCTCTGCGGTTTTGGAGCACTATGGAGAAAAAATCTTTCGCCAAGTTGAGCCCCTCAAACCCATTCAGCGCTTTCTTGTAAAGCACCCCGATAGCTGGGGAGGGAGCCTGCGCTGCTTCCGTTGCTTTGCACCAACACTCTCCTGAGTGTTGGGGGAAATTCGTTACGCATAGAACAAAAGGCAGATCTGATCTGTTGTTTTGCAAGCGAAGATTTATAGCGGATATTTCGAAATAGGATGTTAAGAAGATAATCGATTGGAGGTATTAGATAATGATCGAAATTGAAAGACCCCGGATTGAAACAGAGGTTATCGGCGAGAATGGCGAATACGGCAAGTTTATTGCCGAACCCCTCGAAAGAGGCTATGGCCTCACCCTTGGTAACTCTCTGCGCCGGATTCTGCTTTCCTCCCTGCCCGGTTGCGCGGTTGTTGCTGCAAAGATCAATGATGTGCCCCATGAGTTCACCACTCTGGAAGGCGTGAAAGAGGATGTTACCGAAATCATTCTCAACATCAAGGGCATTATTCCCAAGCTTTATTGCGATGAGCAGAAGCTCGTCTTCATCGAGGCAAAGGGTCCCTGTGTGGTTACTGCCGGCGATATTAAGGCCGATAGTGATGTAGAGATCATCAACCCCGATCATGTCCTTGCCACTTTAGGCGAAGGCGCCACTCTGAATATGGAGCTGGTAATCGACCATGGCCGCGGCTATGTGTCTGCCGAGAAGAACAAGGGCTACACTGAAAATCAGCCGAATATGCTGGCTGTAGACAGCGATTTCTCTCCTGTGGTGAAGGTAAACTATAAGGTGGAAAACACCCGCGTTGGCCAGATCACCGATTTTGATAAGCTGACCCTTGAGGTTTGGACAAATTGCGTTATCTCTGCTTGCGATGCAGTTTCCTTGGCTGCAAAGGTTATGAACGAGCATCTTTCCCTCTTCATCGACCTTTCCGAGAAGGCCAAGAATGCTGAAATCATGGTAGAGAAGGAAGAGTCCAAGACCATTACCGCGCTGCGGATGACGATTGAAGAGCTGGATCTTTCCGTTCGCTCCTTCAACTGCCTCAAGCGGGCCGGTATCAATACCGTCGAGGATCTCATCAACAAGAGCGAAGAGGATATGATGAAGGTCAGAAACCTCGGCAGAAAGTCTTTAGACGAAGTGATCGGCAAGATCGCTTCCTTGGGACTTGCGTTGAAGAAAGACGACGAATAATTAATTACTGATTTATTTAGCGGGAGCAACCATTGCTCCACATTAGCAAAGGAGGTTTACTCATGTCCGGATATAGAAAATTGGGCCGCCCCACCGCTCATCGGAAGGCGATGCTCAGAGGCATGGTGACTTATCTGCTGAAGAATGGTTCTGTGGAGACCACTCTCACCAGAGCAAAAGAAGTAGGCAGAGCCACCGAGAAAATGATCACCCTCGGCAAGACCAATACCCTGCATACCAAGCGTCAGGCTTTGGCTTATATCACCGAGGAGGATGTAGTGAATAAGCTGTTCACCGAGATCGCTCCCAACTATGAAGAGCGCAACGGCGGCTATACCAGAATTGTTAAGATCGGCCCCCGCCGCGGCGACGGTGCTGAAATGGCAATCGTTCAGCTTGTTTAATTCATAATTAAAATGCACAACCCGTCTGGGTTGTGCATTTTTTATTGCTCAAAAGAGGAAAAAGCTGCTCCTTTTTTCATTTTTTTGCACAGAAAGGGTTTCTTTTTTGAAATCACTGTGATAAAATATGCACAAGAAATGCCTTTTTATAGCGTAGTTAAAGGAGAAAATACCCCATGCTGAAAAGATGGATGAGTTTGGTGCTGATGATGGCACTATTGCTTTCGATGATGGCGGGCTGCAAGAGCGCAACGGAGAATGAAGAATCCGCATCTGCCGATTCCTATGTGGAAGGGGAGGAGAATGCCCCTGCCGAGGATTTTCAGGAAAAGGAAGAGGATAAAAAGGACCAATCCTCTCAAAAGCCTTCCTCTGATGCGGGCAATCAAAAGGAAGAGCCCTCCAATCAGAAGGAGCCTGCGAAAGAGGATGAGAAGGATCCCTTAAAGCAGGAGGAAGAGGAAGAAAAAGAAGAAGAAAAAGAAGAGGAGCAGGAGGAAGAGCAAGAGCTTCCCGAAGAAGAGGAAGATCCCTTTGCCGATACTCCCATTTCGAAAACCCCTGCCAAAACGCCCGACGGAGTAAGCTATTATCTTGAAAATAAAATCAAGGTGGTATCCTATAACATCCGCTGCGCCAATGATCCCAATGGAAATTCTGTTGATGAGCGGGAATGGCGGCTTGAGGAAATTTTGCAGAAATATGATGCCGATATCATGGGCTTCCAAGAGGTAACAGAAAGCTGGGCAGGGCGGCTGCATATCATGCTCTCCGGCGATTATGATTATGAGCTGGTCTACCGCGCTCCCGAAGGGGAGGCCGGCAATGAAGCCAACCCCATCTTTTATAAAAAATCCAAGTTCAAACTTTTGGATACCGGCCATTTTTGGCTCTCCGAAACCCCTGCAAAAATGGGCAAGGGTTGGGGCGCGGATCATTATCGGATCTGCACTTGGGTGAAGCTTCAAGTGCGGCAGACCGGAAGCGTTTTCTATTATTTCAATACCCATGTGGATTATAAGCCGGAGCCGCAGGTGCCCAGCGCCGAGCTGCTGATCCGAAAGGCAAAATTGATCAGCGGCGGAAAGGGCTGCGTTGTAACAGGGGATTTTAATCTGACTCATTCGGCCCCTGCCTATGCCAAAATGTGTTCTTATTTTGCCGATAGCAACATGGCCACTGTGAAGGATACCCGTCAGGGCACCCTCCCCAACTACGGAAAGAATAAAAATGGCGGCAACATTATCGACTATTGCTTTTTCACCCCCGCTACCGCAAAGGCCCTTACCTATAAGGTGATGACCGATCTGGTGGATGGAAAATATGCTTCCGATCATTTCGGAGTATATAGCGAAATTGCCATTCTTTAATAAAAAGGGCTTATAAGCAGAGGAATATTTAATTTTAATAAAGGGTATAAGGAGGAAAAAAGATGAAAGTAGTATCCTTTAACATTCGAAGCGCAAGCGATCCCAACGGTCATAGCTTTGATGAGCGCGCGCCCAGAATGAAAAAGGTGATCGACCGCATCGATCCCGATCTGATCGGGTTTCAGGAGGTTGTGCCCGGTTGGATGAAGCATATTCCCGATGATTATGGCGAAAAGTATGAGATCTTCCAT